>CAMGAZ010000067.1 GCA_946008205.1 uncultured Clostridium sp.
CTTTACTGTAAGATGCTATTTGCATAATGTAATAAGTCTATTTTCAATAGGCTTATTAAGTGATGTCAAAAAATAAAATTGATAAAACTTATATATAAATATACATATTTTACCAATTTTAAATTATTTCAAAATTTATTTTTGCAAAAAACCGAAACTTAATAATTTTAATTGTATTGAAATATGCAGTTAATAGCAATATAATTAAAATGGTGAAGATAATGAAAGTGTTTAAATATATAAACGTAGATGATGTAATTTCAACTATATTTCTAAGTAAAATTTTTAAAGAAATAAATTTAATTAGAGTTCCAAGTATGAATAATAGAAGTGTGAATAATAAGTTGGTTTTTGATATAGGATTAGGAGAATTTGACCATCATCAAAAGAATAGAAATGGAAAAAGGGAAAATGGTATTTACTATTCATCTATTGGCTTATTATGGAAAAAATATGGTAAAAAATATTTAAAAAATATAAATGCTAAAAATATAAACAAAGTTTATGAATATATGGATAAAGAGTTAATTCAATATATAGATGCGACAGACAATATGCAAATGGAATATTTAAAAAGTAAAACATCACCTGATTTTGTTAAATTATGCAATCCTGAATGGAATGAAAATGTAACAGAAGAAGAAGGATTTGTTCGTGCTTTAAAATTAGCAGATGAATTTTGGAATATATATATTAAACATGCTATTGCCGAGGTTGAAGCAATTGAAATAATTATTAAAAAGATAAATGAGACTAAGGAAAACTATGCTATATTTGATAAAGAATTACCATACAGAAAAGCCATGGATTTGTTAGAAAATAAAAATATTAAATATCTAATATTCAAGTCAAAGAGGGAATGTTATGATATTAGAATAATAGACAAAGAAATAGAGTTTAAGAAAGAAATTGTTATAAATGATATTAAACAAGCAAGGAAATTGTCTAAAATTAATGATTTATTGTATGTAGATACTAACGGAAAATTATGTTGTACTGAAACACTGGATTCAGCAATTAATTTAGTAAAATATAATGATAAAAAAGAAATTGATTAATGAGGTAATAAAATATGAATTTTGTAAATATAGATTTACAGAAAAATAATAATAAATTAGATATGAAAGTAGACATGAATAGTAGTGTGTTTCAAAGAATTTTGGATAAAATTAGTAATAGTGATTTATATAAAAATGAATTTTTTACTTCAAGTTTTCAACACAACATATATCACATCCAAAGAGTTATGTTTTTTTCACAAATTATTGCTCAGAATGAAGGAATAAGTGAAAAGGATTTGAAATTATTGCTTTTGGCAGCAGCATTACATGATTCAGGAAAAACTAGAGATAGAAGAGATGGTGAACATGGAAAAAATAGTGCTGAAATTGCAGGAGAATATTTACAAAATAATATAAATAGTATATCAAAAGAAGATATAAAAATAATACAAATAGCAATTGAATATCATACTATTCGAGAAGATGAAAAAGGGAAAATAAATGTTACAGAGTTAAAAGAATTATGTCAAAAGTATGAAGAAGAAAAATCGTTAAATCCTTAGAAAATACTAAGGAATGACGTAGAAGGAATAATAAGATTGAAAAGCTAGTTTTTTCTAGAATTATGTTCTAGAATTGAAATAACGTCTGAAATGTTTGATATATAAGAGGTTGACGAAGTGCAAAACAACTCACCTCGACCATATTTAGAAGAATTCCTAAGAATTCTTCTTTTTTGCATTCATGGACAAATGCAGTCAATTTTATAATTAATTGATTTTCTTCAATTTTGACTGCATATAAATTTATTATAGCAAATAAAACTCCTGGCATTACTAAGAAAAATACCCTTTATTTGAATGTAAAATATAATTTATCTATTGGCATAATAGGAGTCTCTTTATGTTGTAAAATATAATAAAAGATGATAATATACTTACAGATATATAGTAATTTATCGCTGAGATTAAGTTTTAATAAATAAAAAATAAAGTAGATATACTGATGCTACACAAAATAAAATTAAATGAAAGCCCATTTGAAAGAATAAAAAATGGAACAAAAACAATAGAATTTAGGTTATTTGATGAGAAAAGACAACAGATAAAGGTTGGAGACCAAATAGAGTTTTCAAAATTACCAAATTTACAAGAAAAGCTGTTAGTTGATGTTGTTGAATTATATAGAGAAGAGACATTTGAAAATTTATTTAGAAAACTATATACTGATGAAGAAGAAATATCAAAGAAAACTAAAGCTATGTATGAAATATATTCACCAGAAAAAGAACGACAATATGGCATTTTAGGAATCAAAATAAAAATCAATGTAGATAATTTAAAGGAAAATCTCGAAAAATTTAATCCATATAATGAGCAAGAAGAAGTGGAAAGAAAAATAATGTTAAAATATATTAATGATTTTGATGATGTATTAACTAGACAAAATGAATATGGACACTTTACAAGTTCGGCATTTGTGCTTAATAAAGAAAGGACCAAGATTCTAATGATATACCACAAAATCTATAATTCATGGGCATGGACGGGTGGACACAGTGATGGAGATAATGATCTTTTATACGTGGCCATGAAAGAGGCAAAAGAGGAAACAGGAATAAAAAATGTTAAACCAATTTCTAAGGATATTTATTCACTAGAATTAATCAATGTGAAGGGGCATGAGAAAAGAGGTAAATATGTAGGTTCACATATGCATCTTAATGTTACATATTTATTAGAAGCTGATGAAAATGAAGAAATACATATAAAAGAGGATGAAAATAGCGGGGTAAAGTGGGTTCCAATCAATGAAATCTTAGAAGTAACATCAGAGCCTTGGGTAAGAGATAGAGTTTATGCTAAAATAATAGATAAGATGAAAAAAGATGGAATTATTGAGAATAGCTAATAATGATTTGCAAGGGAGATAATATGAGAAAATTAAATTTAATAGTAGTATTTAGTGCTGATTTAGATAAAGTACTTTTTTGCATAAGAGCAAAAGAACCTTATAAAGGGTTATATAATTTTGTTGGTGGCAAAGTAGAAAATGGAGAAACTAATGATGATGCAGCATACAGAGAATTATTTGAAGAGACAGGAATATCTCGTGAAGATATAGAATTAGACCATTTTATGGATTTAAACTACTTCAAATATGAAAATAATTTACAAGTTTATTATGGTATTTTAAAACATGAAGTAAATTTAATAGAAGAAAAAAATAAACTAGAATGGGTAACTATAAATGATGAATTATTGAATAATTCAAAATTTGCTGGAAATTATAATATACCTCATATCATAAGACAGATAAAAGTTTATTTGAAAAATGGTACAGAAATTAATAAATATTAGAAAAATTAAAAAATGGAGGTAGTAAAATGGTAGATTTAAAGAAATTACAAAAAGAAATATATCAGAACAAAGTAGATAAAGGATTTAATGTAACAGATGTAAATAAAGAATTTTGCTTAACTTATGGAGAGGTTGCTGAAGCTTATGAGGCTTGGAGAAAAAAGAAAGATAATTTCAGTGACAAATTACATGTTATTATTTTAAAGGAAAAGAATATGCACCTATTACGTGCATATTCTTATTTTATAATTAATGTTATCGAAAAACAATAAAAAAATATTGACAAATGGAAAAACGTGATATATACTTATGCAAAATGAAGGAGGATTTAGTAATGAAAGTTTTAGGAGAAAAAAGCTTATCATCGAAGGTTATTGTAGGGCTTAATATACTTTTTATTATAATAAGTATTATTGATATAGTGGTATTAAGTATAATAATAAAAGTAGTAGGGCATATTGCTATGAATGAAAATATACAAAACAATATATTTGATCTTACGTTTTTTATTATGATTATTATAACAGGAATAATAGCACTTTATATTATCTATCAATTTATAAAAATATTTAAAAACTTAAAAAGCAATATATTATTCTCTGAAGATAATGCTAAAAGGTTAAATATCGTTAGTAGATGTTGTTTTATAATAAGTATACTATATTTGATTATAGCAATATTTACATTCTTAATAATGGGTAAGCTAATGGAAGCATTTATATATTATGTATTTGCTTTTTCAATAATGCTAATGGTTATTTTTGCTGTTGCTGGAATAGGAATAAAAATACTTGGAGAAATATATAAAAAAGCTATTGAATATAAAGAAGAAAATGATTTTACAATATAGGAAAGGAAGAAAAATAATGCCAATTATTGTTAATGTAGATGTAATGTTAGCCAAGAGGAAGATGTCATCTGGAGAGCTCGCAGAGAAAGTTGGAATAACTCCTGCCAATCTTTCAATATTAAAAACAAATAAAGCAAAAGCAATCAGATTTTCTACATTAGAAAAGCTTTGTGAAATTTTAGATTGCAAGCCAGGAGATATATTAGATTATGAAAAATAAAGGAGAAATAATGATATGGAAATTGTAGGAAGTATTATATTATCAATAAGCCAATCGATTTTATTTTATGGTAAAGAAATAGGCATTTCAATGCTATTATTTGCAATAATATGCAACGGAATTGGGTTTTACATACTTCATAAGAAAAATAAAATACAAAATAGGGCTGGAATGCTACTTATTATACCAATACTTTTATTAAGTAGTACATATTTTATATTTGCAAATAAAACATTTTATATTGCTAATATTTTTGTAATACTATTACTTGATTTAATTATGTATGTAATTTTAATAAATAAAAAAGAGTATCTAACAAGCTATCTATATGGCACTTTTAAATTAGCAACAGATACAATTACAGGTTATAAAGAGGGAATTGATTATAGCAAACGAAAAGTAAAAGAACATATAACAGTAAATAACAATATAAGCAAAGAAAATATTAAGAAAATTGCAATATCATTATTAATAGTAGTTGTTGTTGTAGGAATAGTTTTAATATTATTAGCATCAGCTGATATGATATTTGCAAATTTATTCTCTGGTATAGGAAATTTACTAAAAAACATAAATATAGGAACTACTTTTAGCTTTATAATGAGAATTGCAATTATAGTTATAACATATTTCTTATTTTTAAGCTTAATTTTAAAACTTCAAAAAGAATATAAGAGAGAAGAAAAAGAATTAAAAGATAGTAATGGAAAATATAATTTTACTATAAAATTACTCTTAATAACATTAAATATAGTATATTTAGTATTCTGCTTTATTCAAGTACAATCTTTATTTGCTAAAATACATATAAGTGAATCATTCGATTATGCAAATTATGCAAGAACTGGTTTCTTTCAACTTATGTTTGTTTCACTTATAAACTTTGGAATTATAATAGTATCCAATAGATACAATGAAAAAAGAGAGAATATAATAAAAATATTAAACTTATTGCTCGTTCTATTTACCATTATCATAGCGATATCATCAATGTATAGGATGCATATGTATGAAATGGAATATGGCTTAACCTATTTAAGAATTTTTGTTTATATAATATTAGTTACAGAAATAGTAGCATTTGTTCCAGTAATAATATATATTTTAAATGAAAAATTTGACTTTATGAAATGGTGTTTCATAGTTGGAATTTCTGCTTATTGCATTACAAATTATATGAATATAGAAAATATCATTGTCAGCAAAAATATTAACAGAGACAATGCACATCCAATAGACTATGAATACATATCTAATATTATTAGTGAAGATAGTTACGAAACTTTAGAAGAAAAATTACAAAAAGAGGATATAACTGGAAAAGAAAAGTTGGCAATTTTAAATAATATTCTAAGAGTAGCAAGTAACACAAAAGACCTATCTTGGCAAGAATTTAATATTTCAAAATATAAAATGAAAAAAAGAGATGTTGATATACAAAAATTAAATATAGAAATAGAAGAAACGAGAAAAGAAATAAAAGAAGAGGAAAAAATTAACGAGATTATATCAAAAGGATCAAAAAGTTATATATATAATGAAGTTATAAATGAAGATGAAAACTATTTGGTAGAACAAGTAGATGCCGTTATGGGAACAGCAGTATGGAAAATAAGCAAACTAACTGATAATGGAAAAAATTATAGCATAACGAACACAATAGAAGTAACAACTCCTAGCAAAATAAAATTTTTTGAAAATGGATTAGGATTTATAGAAAAACCAACTAGCATATATTGCGGAAAATCTGAATTACTAATAACACACGACTCTGGAAAAAACTTCGAAACCATAAAATTCCCAGATGGTGTTTTCACACTATCCAATCCAGATCGGAGAAAAGTGGGAAAACTGCTATGATTACTTTTACTTACCAACGAAAGATGAAGACGGAACACTAACAGTATTAGTTTCAGGTGGTTATGAAGGTGGATATAATCAAGGAAAAACAAGAGCTAAGTATATCTCTAAGGATGATGGATATACTTGGCAGTTTGTAGCAGAAATATGGAAGTAATATAAATTAATAAAATTTATTAGGAGATTAAATTTATGAAAAAATATCTAGTAGAAATATTATATAATCAAAACAACAAATAGTAAGTTGTCGCTCAAATTATCTTTCTAATTATAAAAAAATTGAGTAATAATAATCATAAAGTTATTGACAAACTATATGAAATAATATAAAATAAAACAAAATTAGGAATAATTCCTAATTTAGAAAGAGGATACATGAATAACTATTCTAAGCAAAGAGAAATTATACTAGAAACATTTAAGTATTTAAATCATCCAACAGCGGAACAAATATATGATAAAGTACATCAAGATAATCCAACTATTAGTAAAAGTACAGTTTATAGAAATTTAAATGTTTTATTGGAAAATAAAACTATCAAGAAAATAAAAGTATTAACTGGACCAGACAAATATGATTATATTGATAAAGAACATTATCATGTAATATGCAACAAATGTGGAAAAGTTTTTGATTTTATGTATCAGTTTAAGAAGGAAAAACTAAAAGAATTGATCCATAATCAAACGAGTGTAATTACTAATGTAGACAGTATCATTTTATATGGAATATGTGAAGAATGTAAATCTAAAATAAAGTATGAGGAGGAATAAAAAATGGAATTAAAAGGATCAAAAACAGAAAAAAATTTAATGGAGGCATTTGCAGGAGAATCACAAGCAAGAAATAAATATACCTATTTTGCAAGCAAAGCTAAAAAGGAAGGATATGAGCAAATAGCAGCAATATTCCAAGAAACAGCAGATAATGAAAAAGAACATGCTAAATTATGGTTTAAACTATTACATGATGAAGATATACCATCTACAGCTGAAAATTTAAAAGCAGCAGCAGAAGGAGAAAATTTTGAATGGAC
>CAMGAZ010000068.1 GCA_946008205.1 uncultured Clostridium sp.
TATGAGAACATTATTCTTGCTTAGAGGAGCACCTGGTGCTGGAAAAAGCACTTTACTCAGGGTACTTTTAGGAGAATTAACTCCCCCAGGATGTAAAATGAATCGTCTGGGTGAACTTGCCTATATTCCCCAGTTGGACGAAGTAACTTTGCAGGTGGAAAAAGATTTTGCACTTGTAGGCAAGCTCGGTGTTGAGCAATTAGATATACAGACCATGAGCGGTGGTGAAGAAACAAGGCTTAAAATAGCACAGGCCTTATCGGCACAGGTTCATGGTATTTTAGCGGATGAACCTACGAGCCATTTAGACCGTGAAGGAATTGATTTTCTAATTGGACAGCTAAAATATTTTACAGGTGCACTGTTAGTTATTAGCCATGACCGCTATTTTCTTGATGAAATAGTAGATAAAATATGGGAACTGAAAGATGGCAAAATCACTGAGTATTGGGGAAACTATTCTGATTATCTTCGTCAGAAAGAGGAAGAACGCAAGAGCCAAGCTGCAGAATACGAACAATTTATTGCGGAACGTGCCCGATTGGAAAGGGCTGCGGAGGAAAAGCGAAAACAGGCTCGTAAAATAGAACAGAAGGCGAAAGGTGCTTCAAAGAAAAAAAGTACTGAAGGCGGAGGGCGTTTAGCTCATCAAAAATCAATAGGAAGTAAGGAAAAAAAGATGCATAATGCCGCTAAATCCCTAGAGCACAGGATTGCAGCCTTAGGAAATGTAGAAGCTCCGGAAGACATTCGCAGAATTCGTTTCAGGCAAAGTAAAGCATTGGAGCTCCATAATCCATACCCTATAGTCGGTACGGAAATTAATAAAATATTTGGGGATAAGGCACTGTTTGAAAATGCATCTTTTCAAATTCCTCTAGGAGCAAAAGTGGCGTTAACTGGTGGTAATGGAACCGGAAAAACAACTTTAATCCAAATGATCTTAAACCATGAAGAAGGAATTTCTATTTCACCTAAGGCAAAAATAGGTTACTTTGCACAGAATGGTTACAAGTACAACAGTAATCAGAATGTCATGGAGTTTATGCAGGAGGATTGTGATTACAATATATCAGAAATTCGTTCAGTGCTAGCATCTATGGGGTTCAAACAGAACGATATTGGAAAAAGCTTATCTGTTTTAAGCGGTGGAGAAATTATAAAATTGTTGCTAGCTAAAATGCTCATGGGTAGATATAACATCCTACTAATGGATGAACCCAGTAACTTCCTTGACATACCAAGTTTAGAGGCTTTGGAAATACTAATGAAGGAGTATGCCGGAACTATCGTGTTTATCACCCACGATAAACGCTTACTCGAAAATGTAGCTGATGTAGTTTATGAAATTAGAGATAAGAAAATAAATCTGAAACATTAAATTTAAGGTAGTCGCTGATCAGTATAGTCTGTTCTGGCTGGCGGCTCCATTGTTAAAAAGTATAAAGACTTTTTTCTAAAAATATTATTCGTTGAGAATGAGATTGGAGGGTTTATATTGTTTATACGAGTAGTTCCGTACGACCCCTTTTGGGAAGTAGAGTATGAAAATGAATCACAGAAGATAAAGAATATATTGAAGGATATATTGGTGGAGGTTTACCATATTGGCAGTACAGCAGTCAAAGGGTTAGACGCTAAATCAATCATTGATATAATGCCCGTAGTGACAAATATTAGTTTGGTTGATAAGCATAACAAAGAATTTGTAGCGATTGGTTATGAGTGTATGGGTGAGTTTGGTATTGAAGGACGTAGATATTTCCGCAAAGGCGGCGATAACAGGACACACCAGATTCATATTTTTGAGCAAAGCAATCACAAAGATATTAATAGGCATATAGCAGTAAGGGACTTTCTGCGTACACATCCAGACATCGCTTTAGAGTATGGTGAATTAAAGATGGAGCTGGCTTATCGATTCTCGGAGGATATTGAAGGCTACTGCACTGGTAAGGATGCATTTGTAAAGCAACTAGAAAAGGATGCTTTGCTATGGTATCAAAATAATGAATCATATAAAACACGATAGAAAATATATAAAAGTATGAAAGAGAGGTGTATCCTATGATAGGACCAGATAAGAAAAAACTATATCCAAATGAAAACATAAAAACTGTTTGTTAATGAAATAAATTAAGGAGGGGTTATAATGAACAAAGTAAATATAAAAGATAGTCAAAATTTTATTACTTCAAAATATCACATAGAAAAAATAATGAATTGCATAAGTTTAGATGAAAAAGATAACATCTTTGAAATAGGTGCAGGGAAAGGTCATTTTACTGCTGAATTGGTAAAGAGATGTAATTTTGTTACGGCGATAGAAATTGATTCTAAATTATGTGAGGTAACTCGTAATAAGCTCTTAAATTATCCTAACTATCAAATAGTAAATGATGATATACTAAAATTTACATTTCCTAGCCACAATCCATATAAAATATTTGGCAGCATACCTTACAACATAAGCACAAATATAATTCGAAAAATTGTTTTTGAAAGTTCAGCCACAATAAGTTATTTAATAGTGGAATATGGTTTTGCTAAAAGGTTATTAGATACAAACAGATCACTAGCATTGCTGTTAATGGCAGAGGTAGATATTTCTATATTAGCAAAAATTCCCAGGTATTATTTCCATCCAAAACCTAAAGTGGATAGCGCATTAATTGTATTAAAAAGAAAGCCAGCAAAAATGGCATTTAAAGAGAGAAAAAAATATGAAACTTTTGTAATGAAATGGGTTAACAAAGAGTATGAAAAACTGTTTACAAAAAATCAATTTAATAAAGCTTTAAAATATGCGAGAATATATGATATAAACAATATTAGTTTCGAACAATTTGTATCGCTATTTAATAGTTATAAAATATTTAACGGCTAAAAACAATAGGCCACATGCAACTGTAAATGTTTAGTTATAGGTAGGGTAGCATTAGTTAAAATGCTATTCTGCCTTTTAAAAGTATGGTATACATTCCTGAGAGAGATTGGATATGTTCCCGTATACCGATAGTGCCAAAAGCGAAGTGGATATGTTTCCGAGAACGGACGTACTCAAATGACATTCATTCTGTCCTCTCCAGCCACGTGGAAAGTTTAGTTTGTCTGACGAAGCAGACAAACTAAAGCGATATAAATCCTCACGGATTTGCGATATACGCTACATTTCATTCGCGTGCGATATGCCTCTGGCGCGATATGTGCCTTCGGCACGTGAGCGCACTGCGTGCGCATAGGGGCGCGGGAATTTATGTTCGCGTACTTTCCACCACGTTCGAATAGGCGAAAAGAAAGCTATAAAACTGCTTGAAACTTTTTAATATAAACCTGAAAAATACGCCAAAGGGTTAATCATATTTTTGAATTACTCGGTCTTTCACTTTTTGAATGCTATGATATGACCGGGAAGCCTTATAAAGAAGTGAAGAAAATTGCAACGGAGATAAATAACTTTTTAAACAAGGGGAATTCAGATGAAAGAAAACAAATATGATGATAATATATTTTTTCAAAAATACAGTCAAATGAGTCGCTCACAGCAGGGACTAGCCGGTGCAGGAGAATGGGAAACATTGAGAAAGCTGCTGCCGGATTTTAAAGATAAGCGTGTGCTTGATTTAGGATGCGGCTATGGATGGCACTGTATTTATGCGATGGAACACGGTGCTTCTTCTGTTGTAGGTGTTGATATTTCTCATAAAATGCTCGAGGTAGCCAAAGAAAAAACACATTTTCCACAGGTTGAATATAAATGCTGTGCTATAGAAGATGTGGAATTCCCAGAGGAGAGTTTTGATGTAATATTAAGTTCACTTGCGTTTCACTATGTAGCAGATTATGAGATTTTAGTAAAAAAGATATATAGAATACTGAAGTCTGGTGGTAAGCTAGTTTTTACGGTTGAACATCCTGTTTTTACTGCCTATGGAACACAAGACTGGCATTATAACGAAAAAGGAGAAATACTGCATTTTCCAGTGGATAATTATTATTATGAGGGCAAACGGACAGCTGTATTTTTGGGAGAAAAGGTTACAAAATATCATAGAACACTGACCACATATCTAAATACGCTGCTTTCAAATGGTTTTATAATAAATCAGATTGTGGAGCCACAGCCGCCGGAAAACATGATGGATATTCCGGGGATGCAGGATGAAATGCGCCGTCCCATGATGCTGATTGTATCGGCCAATAAAAAAATGGATAGATAGAACTAAAACACCTATAAAGAATAAATAGAGGCAATTTATGTTTAAAGAAAAAATTATTATAGAGATGAAAGAAGTATTCAAAGAAATACCTTTTGGCATAGAGCATACTCTTAAAGTTTTGAAAAATGCAGAAGATATAATGAACGGAGAAAATATCGGAGAGGAAGAAAAAGAATTCATCAGTATTACTGCTATACTACATGATATTGGTGCGGTTGAAGCACAAAAAAAATACGGTTCTATTGATGGTGTCTATCAAGAAAAGGAAGGACCAGCAGTAGCGAAAGAAATATTAAAAAAGGTAGGCTATAACAAAAATATTGATAGAATATGCTTTATAATAGGCAACCACCATACTCCATCTAAAATTAATGGACTTGATTTTCAAATACAATGGGAAGCTGATTTGCTTGAAAATTTAATGGTTATGGATAAAGAAAAAGAACAGGAAAAGATAAAAAAGTGTATAGGTGAAAACTTTAAAACAAACACAGGGAAAAGGATAGCTTATAATCGCTTTATTTTAGATTAGTAGTAGATTATTACAGTTATGTATTTTACTCAAGTTTCGGATTTAGGTTTTATGCAGTCTGAGCGATCAGTTGCATGGCCTTGAACCTGCGGTTATCCCGTATAATTTGCTCCATCAATTCGTTCTCGTCAATGGTAAAAATCTCAGCCACGATTGCTATTACATCAATAATGATTGACCAGATCTTTTCCACGACGGTGAGCTCGTGTACGCCTTCATATATATCGGCGAACAATCCTCCAATGGTCTCTTCACCATGCTCTTCAGGCGCTCAAGCTTGGATACGAAATACTCTTCCTTGCGTTTTTCGGTCTGGCAGTCTCTGTCACGCTTGCGGTTGTAGCGCCTCTCGCGCTGCCGGGCCGTAAGACCTTGTTCCTTGCCATCGACCTTCCCTCTCTCGCCGTGAATCGAGAAGTCCACGACAAATTGAGAGCGGCCGTCGCTCCAGCACAGGGCCAGCAGCTTGTAGCCGAGAATGCACCGCTGAAACACGTGCGAGAATATCTTGCCAATACACTCCATCCTCAATCCGGTCTTCGGCAGGTCGGAATCATCCACAATAAGCACTGCCGGAAGATGGCTCTTTTGATAGTCTTTCCTTATGGTCACGGCCTTGATGAGATGACAGGCGATGTGCCAGATGATGTTGCTAGTCTATATTGTCCTTGGCCATAAACGAATAGAGTAGGTCCTTCTTACCCCCGAACAGTTTCGAGATTGACGATCCGGCATAATGAGAAAAACCCGGGACGGCCATAAACGGCAGAATCAATATGATCTGGAAAAGTTGAAGGTTGGTAAGCTGACAGTTCTCACGTTTTTTCCCTCCGAGATCTTTGTCTGAAATCCTCATCCCCTCAAGGAGGGTCATAAACTTGGAAAATGCGGGATTGATTCGTTTTCCCGTGAAAAAGTTGCGGATCTCCGATGGAATTTTTGTAATTTTGCTCATGGCTTTGAGTGATTGTAATTAGTTGTTTGGGCACCTCTAAATTACTAAATTTCCGTGACATACGGAAATCCTCAAAGCCTTTTTTATGCCCAAATCTATCCTCTCAACCTAAATCCGAAACTTGAGTAAATTATAATTATGAGATGCTACGTGCTTTTGTTCAATATACCCTAAACGTCGATTTAAATGCGCCTGTGATAAAGGATTTAGTTGAAAAGTATAAGGATATAGAACAATTTAATAGGAGCATAACAGATAAATACGTTGCAATATGTAAACGCTTTTAATATTTGAATTTAGCCGTTTATGTAGAATGAAGGTGTGCAAACAAACAGACCCTGAAAAGGGTCTCACCCCCGTTAACCGCAATGTCAAAGACTTGCGGATGGCCAGATGACTCCTATACATCCGACCCCAACGGGGTCGAACCATATAATCTGTAGAAAGGTTCGACCTCCGTTGGGGTCGTGGATTGGGAAGGCACTTCGACCCGCACATTGTATCATGTGCAGTTACTTGAAGTTCGACTCCCGTTGGGGTCGATGGCTCGTCGTTATTCTGAATCTTAGCAAATCCTCTCTTTTTTAATGAACTGTGTGCTTGATCACTGAAAATAATCCTTATTTTTGCCACGAGAGTTTTACGAAAGATAAATAGATAAAGTATTGGAAAAGAAACATAACTGTCAGCAGTGCCCACTGAGGCGGCGATACGACCGTTCACCCAAGTCATTGTTGGGTCGTTTTTGGCGATGGCACATCAATTTCTGTCCGGGATGGAAAGCCTATTTCCTGTCGCTGAGCGAAGAGGAACGGCATGTATTGAGAAAGCAATACGCTTTTCATAAGCCTCAAATCCGCAACTAAGTCCTTCATCGTCCTATTTACGTGTACACGTTCTCTCATTACTGAATTATTAGATAAATTGAGGCTGAAATACCCACTTCTGCCTACAATACCCCCTTACCCCACAATGCGACTTGAGACAATACGCAGTATCATACCCATAAGTTGTAGTCGTCATCCAAAATCAGTCTGGAATACATCTGCGTAAGCATTATTACAGGTATAGATATTCAGCACATACCACCTTGATGTTCTGATCCATTTGGCTGGTACAGAGACAAATCTGAAGACAAACGCTTTTATGCGACTTGTTTTATTGGGTCCGAACCTCTTTACGTCAAGTCTTTGGATAATGACCTTGTAGAAGTTACGGATAAGTGCTGTAAGAAGAAGGAACACTGTGTTCTCTGCCATGAAGGTTTTGGGCAATCTGGACCATCCGAAACCATTGTTCATGTCATCGAAGATGCGCTCCTTTCCTCCGCGGAGGTTATAGAACTCGACAATCTCTCTTACGGAAGGCTCGTAGTCGTTGGTCAGGATGCAGCGGTATGTGTATTCTCCTTCCCAGAGGTCAAGCTCACCGTCCATCCGTTTCCGCCTTTGAATCACAAGCCGGTATGTCTTGCCTTTCCACTTCTCTACAAGAATGGAATTCAGCTCAAACTCAATGCCGTTGATTTC
>CAMGAZ010000069.1 GCA_946008205.1 uncultured Clostridium sp.
TTTCTTCACTTTTTATGTTAAAACTGTGTATTAGTTCTAACATTCCTAGTGATAAGAAAGCCATTGTTCTTCCAACTTCGACTGAGTATAGTTTGTTTCCAATACTAAAAGCTAGCAAAGTAAACATTCCAAGCATACACCCTTCTATTATAATTTTCCACCATAAGCCATCTGAAAATAGACTTTTTTTAGGACTTCTCGGTAGCCTATTCATTATGTTTTCCTCTTCTTTTTCAAGTCCTAATGCTATTGCTGGAAGAGAGTCTGTTACTAAATTAATCCATAGTAATTGTATTGCAAGCAATGGAGATTTTATTCCTAATATAAGTCCCACAAATATTGTTACTATTTCCCCAATATTTGTCGCTATTAAGAAGTGAACCGCTTTTTTTATATTATCATATATGTTTCTTCCTTGCTTAACCGCTTCAACTATAGTAACAAAATTATCATCTGTTAAAATCATATCTGATGCATTTTTTGCTACATCAGTTCCACCTTTTCCCATTGCAATTCCTATATCTGCATTCTTTAAGGCTGGTGCATCATTTACTCCATCTCCTGTCATTGCTACAACTGCTCCTGTACTTTGAAAAGCTTTTACTATTCTTACTTTATGCTCTGGAGATACTCTGGCAAATACAGAATAGTTCATTATATTTCTCTCTAACTCATGTTGGCTCATTTTTTCTAAGTTTGCTCCATCTATTGCAAAATCTCCTCTTTTTAATATTCCAAGTTCTTTTGCTATGGCTTTAGCTGTTTGCAAGTGGTCACCAGTTATCATTACTGTTTTTATACCTGCTCTTCTACAAGTTCTTACAGCCTCTTTTACTCCCTCCCTTGGTGGATCAATCATTCCAATCAATCCACAAAAAATCAAATCATTCTCTATTATGTCTGAATTTACTGTTGCAGGTAGCCTATCAACATCTTTATACGCTACTGCAATAACTCTTAGTGCTCCTTCTGCCATTTGGTTATTCTGTTCTTGAATGTTTTCTTTCTTGCTAAATATCGGTCTTATATCACCATTTTGATAATATTTTGTACATCTTTTTATTAACATATCTGGTGCACCTTTTGTAATTATTCTATACTTGTTTCCCAATTTATGTATTGTAGTCATCATTTTTCTTTTAGAATCAAATGGAATATCATTCACTCTTTGCATTTGCTCATATAAAAATGATTTGCTTATTCCAGCCCCCATGGCAGCATTCGATATTGCTATTTCTGTTGGTTCACCGAGTGAATTGTAGTCTTCCTTCTATTCTTTGCTCTGCCGTATCAGTACACATTGTACCTAATTCTAATATAAATTTTTTATCTTGATTATTAGTTATCCCAAAAGCATTTCTAACTTGAGTTACTGTCATTTTATTTTGGGTTAAAGTTCCTGTTTTATCAGAACATATTACGCTACTACTTCCTAAAGTTTCAACTGCTGGTAACTTTCTTATTATTGAGTTTTTCTTTGCCATTTTTGTTACTCCTATTGATAGCATTATTGTTACAATTGCCGGTAATCCCTCGGGTATCGCCGCAACTGCTAGCCCAACCGATGTCATAAACATCTCTACTATTGGTAT
This sequence comes from uncultured Clostridium sp., assembly GCA_946008205.1. Taxonomy (GTDB): domain Bacteria; phylum Bacillota; class Clostridia; order TANB77; family CAG-508; genus CAG-245. The sequence continues at coordinate 1,593 of CAMGAZ010000069.1, forward strand.
TTTCTTAAATATTCCTATTACAAATATTAAAACGCATATAATTATACACGCAATTGCAAGTGTTTTCCCAACTTCAGCAAGTTTCTTCTGTATTGGAGTTTGTGGTGCTTCATCTTCTATAATCATTCCTGCAATTTTACCAACTCTTGTATTCATTCCTGTTTCAACTACCACTGCTTCTGCATGTCCATTTACAACAACAGTCGTAGCAAAAGCCATATTTCTGCAATCTCCTAACGCAGTATTCTCTTTCAAAACAGCATCAGCATCTTTTTGCGTTGGAACAGTTTCTCCTGTCAAAGCTGATTCTTCTATCTTTAAATTATATGAATCTACTAGCCTGCAATCTGCCGGTACATAATTTCCAGCCTCTAAAATCACAATATCACCTGGAACCACTTTGCTCGATTCTATTTCCACAATCTTTCCACTTCTTTTAACTTTTGCATTCGGTGCAGACATCTTCTTAAGCGCCTCTAAAGACTTTTCTGCCTTTTCCTCCTGAACCAATCCCATAATAGCATTAAATATTACAATAGCAATTATTATAATAGAATCAATGTAATCTGCTTCTCCATTTAACTTAGACACTATCGCAGAAATAATCGCTGCAATTATTAATGTTATAATCATAAAATCATTAAATTGCTTAATAAATTTTATAAATAATTTTTCCTTCTTCTTCTCTTTTAAATTATTAAGGCCGTATTGTTCCAAGCGTTTTTGGGCTTCTTCCTCTGTTAATCCCATTATTTCATTAGTCCTTAGCTCTCTAACAACTTGTCTCAAATCTTTAGTATACCACATAAACCCTCCTTTGGACCATTGGGACCTGGTCCCAATGGTCCCACCTGTCCCTAATTGGTCCTTTTTCTTTGTTGTTTATAAATAGTATTCTACTTGTCCTTAATTTATTCTTATTTTTTTAAATACTTTTCTTCAAATTCAATTACTGGAATTGGCTTTTCATATATATAACCTTGTATCATGTCACATCCAGCACTTTTTAAATATTCCACCTGTTCTTTTGTCTCTATTCCTTCAGCAACTACTTTAATGTTTAATTTGTGTGACATATTTATAATTGATTCTATTATTATTTTTCCTCTTTTGCTTTCTAGTATATCATCAAAAAAACTTTTATCCATTTTTAATATATCGATGTTGATGTTTTTTAACATGCTAAAATATGAATATCCTGTTCCATAGTCATACATTGATACTCTAAACCCTAACTTATGAACGTTCTTCTCAGCTTCTCTTGCTAATTCAACATTGTTAACTACAGTTGTTTCTGTCATTTCTAGTTCTATCATGTTTGGTGATATATTATATTGGTTTATATACTTAATTAATGTATCTAAATGATTTTTATCGTATAAATTTTGTCTGGATTCATTCACAGATATTGGCACTAGTTTATACTTCTTTTCATTCCAACTCTTCATAATGCTAAAAACTTCTTCTAGAATATAATTATCCAAAATTGTAATTAAGCCATATTTTTCAAACAATGGAATAAACACATTTGGCATTACAATTTTGTCATTTTTCTTCCACCTTACTAATGCCTCCGCTCCAGCTAATTTTTCTGTTTTAGCATCGAACTTGGGCTGTAAATAAATGATAAACTCTTTATTCTCTATCCCACGTTGTAGTCTAGCATTTAATAACTTTCTATATTCTGTATTCACTGTTAAATCACCTGTGAATATTATAAACTTTAATTATTTTTTTATTCAGCATGCTAAAACGGATATTGCCAAATCTCCAAAAGCCAAACAAAAAGCACCTTGAATTTACTTCTAAATTCAAAGTGTTTGCCTAAGTCTCAATTTTAGTATAAAAATATAACATTATTTTAAGTTTTCAAATTCATTGATAACAATTTACTAATACCCTTTTCTTCCATTGTTACTCCATATACAGTGTCTGCTATTTCCATTGTTCCTTTTCTATGTGTTATTACTAAGAATTGAGTATCATTGCTAAATTTCTTTAGATAAAGTGCATATCTTCCAACATTTACATCGTCTAAAGCCGCTTCTATTTCATCTAGAATACAGAATGGTGCTGGATTTATTTTCAATATTGCAAATAATATAGCTATCGCTGTTAATGCCTTTTCGCCACCTGATAGAAGCATCATATTTTGTAGTTTCTTTCCTGGTGGTTGAACTCTAATGTCTATTCCACATTCTAATATATTTGCTTCATCTTCTAATATTAGCTCAGCCTTTCCTCCTCCAAACAATTCAATAAATACTTCATTAAAGTTTTTATTTATCTGTTTGAATCTTTCTGCAAATTGTTTTTGCATTGTTGTGGTCATATCTGAAATTACATTTCTTAATTTAGTGATAGATTCTTCTAAATCGAATCTCTGCTCATTCATAAAATCGTATCTTTCTTGCATTTTTTTATAGTCTTCTATTGCATCAATATTGATACTTCCTAAATCAGCGATTTCTCTTCGTAATTCATTAGTCTGCTTTTGGGCTAATTGGACATTATCTGGCTTTTTGAATTCTCCTGCATTGTTCGGAGTTAGTTCATACTCTTCCCACAATCTATTGATTAGATCGTCTAAGTCTTGTTCTTGTTTAGATTTTTTGCTTTCTACTTTAACAATTTGCTCTTTTAATCCATTTAAAATATTATATTGCTCTTCTATTACAGTTTCTATTTTATCTAACTCTTCGTTTTTCTCAATTTTTTCTTGTTTTAGAGTTTCTATTTTTTCAGAGCTATTAGATACTTCTGATTTTATATTTTCAATATCTTGTTCAAATCCAGTAATTGCCTCTTCTGTTTTAATTGTTTCGTGTTTCGTGTTTTCTATTTCTTGTAATTTGCTGGCTATATTCTTATTTGCATTTTGAATATCCTGTTCTATTCTTTCAATCATTTCATCTAAAGACGTTTCACTTTCATCAAATGATGATACAGAGATTTTTAAATCTGTAATATCAGTATTCAAATTATCTATATATGTCTGATCATCTTTATTAAGTCTTGCAAATTCAGCAATTTCAGCATTTAAATCAGACATTTCTTTTTCTAGATTTTGTATTACTTGATTAACGCCTTCTTTAGAGGTTTCTATATTTTTCTTTTCTATATCTATGTCTTCTATCTGTTTCTTTAACTTAGCCATTTTTTCTTCTAGTTTTGTTATTTGACCATCTATCATGTCTAATTCTTGTTTCTTCGTTGCATATGTTATTTCTATTTCTTGTAGATTCTTTTCTAGTCTTGCTGATTCTTCTATTGTATCAGTAATTTTTGATGAATATTCTTCTTTTTGTTTTGTTATTTTATCTATTTCAAAATTTATTTCTTTAAGTTTTACCTTTAATTCATCAATTTCTCTATTTCTTCCAAGAATATTTACAGTCTTTTGGGCTACTGAACCACCACTAATAGCTCCTGATGGATTTATTACATCTCCATCTAGCGTAACTATTCTAAAAGAATAATTATTGGCCTTTGCTAAAGCTATGGCACTATCCATATTCTCTACAATTACAGTCCTTCCAAGTAAGTTTAGTATTATATCTTGATATTTCTTGTCATGCTTTATTAAATCTGATGCAATTCCTACTACTCCCTCAATATTCTTACTTACTATTCTGTCTAACCTCTTGCCATGAACAGATGAAATTGGTAAAAAGCTTGCTCTTCCTAAATTGTTTTGTCTTAAGTACTCAATGAGTCTCTTAGCATCACTTTCTGTATTAGTTACGATGTTTTGCATTGCTTGTCCTAGGCACATTTCAATAGCTGTTTCATATTTCTTATCTACAGAAATTAAGCTTGCTAAAACTCCCTCTACTCCCGAGCTTAATGATGCATTTTGTTCGCAAGCAAGCAATAAAGATTTAACACTCTTAATGTAACCATCTTTATCTTTTTCAGTTTCCATCAAGAACTTGCATCTTGACTCTTTCATTCTATAATCTGCCATCAATTTATCTATCTTGTTATCATAATCTTTTATAACTGATAAAGATTTTTCTTTTTGGTCTCTAATACCTTCTAATGTTTTAATTGCCTTATTTCTAGTGTTATCAATTTCCAAAAATCCTTTTGTTATATCTTGTTTTTTCAATCTGTTAGCATCTAACTCTGATATTGTAGATTGCAATTCTTGTTTTACATTTTTCTTTGTCTTTTCCAGGTTTTCGTAGTTCGCGTCATATGTATTGATTTCTGATAATCGTTCATATCTTGCATCTGTATCAGCTTCAACTTGTTTTTTCTTTCCTTCAATCTCTAGTTCTTTTTCTGATAACTTTGCTGATAATTTTGCTAGTTCTTCTTCTTTTTCCTTTAATTCATTTTCAAATTTTTCTTTATTCTTAAATAGATTATCCTTCTTTGATAGTTTATTTGCTTTTTCATCATCAAAGTCGTTAATTCGCTGTTTTAACTCTTCAATTTCATTATTTAGTCTATCTATATTAGCATTATTATTTGATATTCTTTCTTTTGAAATACTAATTTGTGAATTTAGTTGTTCTATCTTAGCTTTGCTTTCAAAACCAATATTTTGCATATTTTCAATTTCAGTAATAAGCTCATCTATTCTAGATTTTAAAGTATCCTTATCAGATTGACTATTCTCAAGCTTTTTATTTTCATCGTTTTCTTGTGAGTTGAGAATTTCTAGATCCTTAACAATTTGTTCAAGTTTTCCTTTATATGAATTAATGTTATATACAAATAACCCAACTTCTATACTTTTTAGCTCTTCTCTTAAACTTAAGAATTTCTTAGCTTTTTCCGCTTGCATTTTTAAAGGCTCTATTTGTCCTTCTATTTCCGATAAAATATCATTTATACGAAGTAAATTAAGCTTTGTTTGTTCTAACTTTTTCTCAGATTCAATCTTTCTTGTTCTATATTTTACAATTCCAGCAGCTTCTTCAAATATATGTCTTCTATCATCAGATTTATTGCTTAAAATCTCATCAATTTTTCCTTGTCCTATAATGGAATACCCGTCTTTTCCAATACCTGTATCCATAAACAATTCTGTAATGTCCTTTAATCTGCATGGAACTTTATTTATGAAATATCCTGTTTCTCCACTTCTATATAACTTTCTTGTAACTGTAACTTCATTATATTCAATAGGAAGCTTACCATCTGAATTATCTATTACAATAGACGCCTCTGCAAATCCTAAAGATTTTCTATTCTCAGTGCCTGCAAAAATTACATCTTCAGCTTTTGCTCCTCTTAGAGACTTCATACTTTGTTCTCCAAGAACCCATCTTATACTATCAGAAATATTGCTCTTACCTGATCCGTTTGGACCGATAACAGCAGTAATTCCTGGTTTAAATTCTAAAACTGTTTTATCTGCAAAAGATTTGAACCCTTGCAATTCTAGTCTTTTTAAATACATCTGTTTCTCCCTTGTTTCATTATATTTTACGCTATCATTTTATAATAATTTATCGAAAAATACAACAAATACAAGAAAAATTATATCTTCATGTTAAATTTCATGTTACTAATCACAATATAACATTTTAGAATATAGTCGAAATAATTAAAATTTTTA
>CAMGAZ010000070.1 GCA_946008205.1 uncultured Clostridium sp.
AAAGCATAAGGAAGGAGGAAGAAGAATGCCTAAGATAGACGTATATGATATAAACGGAAAGAAAGTTAAAGAGCTAGAATTAAATGAAAACGTATTTGGAATTGAACCAAACGAAGCTGTAGTACATAGCGTATTAGTAAACTTTCTAGCAAATCAAAGACAAGGTACACAAAGTACAAAAACAAGAAGTGAAGTTTCTGGTGGTGGAAAGAAACCATGGAGACAAAAAGGAACAGGTAGAGCAAGACAGGGAAGCATTAGAGCTCCACAATGGATTAAAGGTGGTATTGCTTTAGGACCAAAACCTCGTTCTTACAAATACACTGTAAATAAGAAAGAAAGACAACTAGCTGTAAAATCAGTTCTAAGCTCAAAAGTATTAGAAAATGAATTAGTAGTTGTTGATAGCTTACCATTAAAAGAAATAAAGACAAAAGAAATGGTAAAAGCACTTTCTAATTTAAAAGTAGAAGGAAAAGCATTGATAATGCTTCCAGAGAAAAATGAAAACGTTCAAAAATCAGCAAGAAACATTGATGGAGTAAAAACAACTTTAGTTGAAACAATCAATGTATATGATTTATTAAAATACAACAAATTAGTTGTAACAGAAGACACTGTTAAGAAATTAGAGGAGGTGTACGCATAATGAGACCAGAAGACATCATAATAAAACCAATAATTACTGAAGAAAGTAATGCAGGTTTACAAGAAGGAAAGTATACCTTTAAAGTAAATAAAAAAGCTACAAAAGTTGATATTGCAAACGCAGTAGAAAAACTTTTTGAAGTAAAAGTATTAAAAGTAAATACTATTACCGTAAAAGGAAAAGAAAAAAGAGTAGGAAGAAATGTTGGAAAAACATCTGACTGGAAAAAAGCTATAGTAACTATAGATACAAATCCAGATAGCAAATCTTACAAAGATAAAGGCGGAAAAGAAGTTAAAATTTCTAAGAAGTATAAGACTTCTATAGACGAGTTTATGGGCGCTTAATTATTATAACCTTCGTCTAGCTTCGTTAGTCATCACATAAAAAATCCTCGACGTACCTTAGTACGCCTCCGGTTTTTTAGTTCGACTGCCTTGCTATACTCGATTCTAATAATTAATCGAATAATCAAAGAAATTAACGATAACAACTCGAATAAATAAGTTATAAAATTAACGAGAACAACTCGGATAATAAAAAATATCTGCAAGTGGAGCAGGAAAAAATTCACTATATATATAAAGTAGGATTTATCAAAAACGAGTATTGCACCCTTACAACGCAAGACGATGTTTTTATAAATTTTAGAAAAGGAGAGAATAAAAAATGGGAATGAAACATTTTAACCCAACAACTCCATCATTAAGAAACACAACTGTATCAGATTTTTCTGAAATAACAAAGAAAACTCCTGAAAAATCTTTATTAACAGTAAAGAAAGAAAAAGCAGGAAGAAATAGTTACGGAAGAATCACAGTTCGTCACCAAGGTGGAGGAAATAGACAAAAATACAGAATGATTGATTTTAAACGTCAAAAAGAAGATATGCCAGCAACAGTAATTGGTATAGAATATGATCCAAATAGAAGTGCAAATATTGCATTAATACAATATGAAGATGGAACAAAATCATACATCTTAGCACCAATAGGATTAAAAGATGGAGACACAGTTGTATCTGGAGCAAATGCTGATATAAAACCAGGTAACTGTATGAAATTAGAGAACATACCAGTTGGTACTATGATCCATAATATAGAAATAAACCCAGGGCAAGGTGGAAAATTAGTAAGAGCTGCAGGTCAAGAAGCTCAACTTATGGCTAAAGAAGGAAAATTTGCTAATTTAAGACTACCTTCAGGAGAAATGAGATTAATAATGTTAAATTGTAGAGCTACAATAGGAACTGTTGGAAACTCAGATCATGAAAACATTAAATTAGGAAAAGCTGGAAAAACAAGACATTTAGGAAAACGTCCAGAAGTTAGAGGATCAGCAATGAACCCAGTAGATCACCCTCATGGTGGTGGTGAAGGTAAGGCTCCTGTAGGACACGCAGGACCAATGACTCCTTGGGGTAAACCAGCACTTGGATACAAGACAAGAAAGAATACAAGAACTGATAAATTTATAGCTAAGAGGAGGAAATAATAATGTCAAGATCTAGTAAAAAGAAACCATTTGTTGCTCCAGAGCTATTAAAAAGAATCGAAGCAATGAATGAAAGTGGTAAGAAAGAAGTATTAAAGACATGGTCTAGAGCTTCTACAATATATCCACAAATGGTTGGACACACAATAGCTGTTCATGACGGAAGAAAACATGTTCCAGTATATATTACTGAAGAAATGATTGGACATAAATTAGGAGAATTTGCTCCAACAAGAACATTTAAGGGACATTCAGGAGATAAAACAACAACAGCAAAATAAATAATTTAAGGAGGTAAATAAAGTGGAAGCAAAGCAAGAAACAGTACAAAATGAAGTACTACCAAGCGCAAGTGCAACTCTAAAATATGCTAGAATTTCAAGCAGAAAAGTTAAGATTGTAGCAGATTTAATAAGAGGGAAAAATGTAGACGAAGCCTTAGCTATAGTAAAATTTACACCAAAAGCAGCATCTGAAATCGTAGAGAAATTGCTAAAATCAGCAATTGCAAATGCTGAAAATAACCATGGAATGAAGAGTAATAATTTATATGTAGCAGAAATATATGCAAACCAAGGTCCTACATTAAGAAGAATAAGACCAGCTGCAAAAGGTTCAGCTGTTAGAATAAGAAAGAGAACAAGTCATATAACAATAGTTCTTAAAGAGAGAGACTAAAAGTAAGGAGGATAATAGAAAATGGGACAAAAAATGAATCCAAACGGACTAAGAGTTGGAATCATAAAAGACTGGAATTCAAAATGGTATGCAGATTCAAAACATTTTGGAGATTATCTAGTAGAAGATCACAAAATCCGTGAATATGTTAAGAAAAAACTATACGCTAGCGGAATTTCAAAAGTAGAGATTGAAAGAACAGCTAAGTTCGTAAAAGTTAACGTTTATACAGCTAAGCCAGGTCTTGTAATAGGAAAAGGTGGAAATTTAGCTGAAAGCTTAAAAGCAGAATTACAAAAAATGATTGGAAAAGATGTAAATCTAAATATAGTTGAGGTTAAAAACCCAGATTTAGATGCACAATTAGTTGCTGAAAATATCGCAGGACAACTAGAAAGAAGAATTTCATTCAGACGTGCAATGAAACAATGTATGCAAAAAACAATGAAGATGGGAGCTTTAGGAATTAAGACATCTGTATCAGGACGTTTAGGCGGAGCTGATATGGCTAGAACAGAATTCTATAAAGAAGGTACAATACCACTTCAAACATTAAGAGCTGACATTGACTATGGATTTGCAGAAGCAAATACAACATATGGAAAAGTTGGAGTTAAAGTTTGGATATATAAAGGAGAAGTTCTTCCAGCTAAGAAGAAAGTAGTGGAAGGAGGAGACAAATAATGCCATTAATGCCAAAAAGAACAAAATATAGAAAACAACAAAAGGGTAGAAATAGAGGAAAAGCAACAAGAGGAAATGTTATAACTGATGGTGTATATGGATTACAAGCATTAGAGTTAGGCCAAATTACTTCTAACCAAATTGAAGCAGCCCGTGTTGCTATGACAAGATATATAAAAAGAGGAGGAAAGGTTTGGATAAAAATCTTCCCAGATAAACCTATAACAAAGAAACCAGCAGATACTCGTATGGGTAAAGGTAAAGGATCAGTTGAATACTGGGTAGCAGTTGTAAAACCTGGTAGAATACTATTTGAACTTGCTGATGTATCAGAAGATACTGCAAGAGAAGCTTTAAGACTTGCTGCCAACAAATTATCTGTTAAGTGCAAATTTGTTAAAAAGGAAACTGAAGTAGGTGGTGAATTAGATGAAGATAAATAAGATAAGAGAAATGTCTTCACCAGACTTAGAAAAAGAATTAGGAGAATTAAAATCAGAATTGTTTAAACTAAGATTCAGCTTAGCTACAAACGGACTAGATAATCCTATGAAAATAAAAGAAGTTAAGAAAGACATTGCAAAAATTAAAACAGTTTTAACTGAAAGAGAATTAAAAGGAGAACCAGTAGTAGAAGAAAAGCCAAAGACAGCAGCAAAAAAAGCTACAAGCAAGGCTAAAAAAGAAGAAACTACTGAAGAGCCAAAAAAAGAAACTAAAAAAACAGCTACTAAAAAAGAGACAAAGAAAGTAACTGAATAATTTATACAACTAATATAAGTTGTATTCCTTAAAATAAAGAAAGGAGAATATTATGGAAGAAAGAAATCTTCGTAAAACAATGACAGGAATTGTTACATCTGATAAAATGGATAAAACAGTAGTTGTATCTGTTGTACAAAATGAGATGGACAAAACATATGGCAAAATAAAAAAGAGAACATATAAATTAAAAGCTCATGACGAAAACAATGAATGCAAAGTTGGCGATAAAGTAAAAGTTATGGAAACAAGACCTTTATCAAAAGACAAGAGATGGAGAGTTGTTGAAGTTGTTGAAAAGGCTATAATAAAATAATAAAACTTGAAAAGAATGAAAAAAGGAGGTACTAGTTTAAATGGTACAGCAACAAACAATATTAAAAGTAGCTGATAATACAGGAGCTAAAGAAATAATGTGTATTAGATGCTTAGGCGGATCATATAGAAAATATGCCAGAGTTGGAGATATAATAATCGCTTCTGTAAAAACAGCAACACCAGGTGGCGTTGTAAAAAAAGGTGAAGTTGTTAAAGCAGTAGTTGTTAGAACAAAGAAACCTATTAGAAGAGCTGATGGATCTTATTTAAGATTTGATGAAAACGCTGCAGTTATAATAAGAGAAGACGGAACACCAAAAGGAACTCGTATATTCGGACCTGTTGCAAGAGAATTAAGAGAAAAAGATTACCTTAAGATTCTTTCTCTAGCACCAGAGGTTCTATAATTTTAATTTTAAACTTCGTCTTGCGTTGTCAAAATTAATTAAAAAATCCTCAATGTGCAAAAAGCACATTTCCGGTATTTTTAAGAAATTAAGAAAAGGCGATACAGTTAAAGTTTTATCAGGAAATGATAAAGGAAAAACTGGAGAAATTTTAGAAATAATACCAAAAACAGAAAAAATAATTGTTAAAGGTATAAATATAAGAAAAAAGAGTGTTAAGCCAAGAAGACAAGGCGAACAAGGAGGAATAATTCCTTCAGAAGCTAGCATACATAGCAGTAAAGTAGCTTTAGTATGCCCAAAATGTGGAAAGGCAACTAGAGTAGGATATCTAGTAGAAAAAGATGAAAAAGTACGTGTATGTAAAAAATGCGGAGCTAAAATAAAATAAGTAAAGGAAGGAGGTCTATAAAGACTTATGGAAATATTAAAAGAACAATATGAAAAAGAAGTTGTACCAGCTTTAATGAAAAAGTTTAATTATAAATCAGTAATGGAAGTTCCAAAGCTTGATAAAATAGTTATAAACATTGGTTTAGGTGCCAATAGGATGCAAAGTTACATTAAGAAAAGGAAAAATGTATGATTTCGCAAACAAATTATTTAATGTAGCACTTCCAAGAGTAAGAGATTTTAGAGGAGTACCATCAAATTCTTTTGACGGTAGAGGAAATTATTCTATGGGAATAAAAGAGCAATTAATATTCCCTGAAATAGAATATGAAAAAGTAGATAAGGTAAGAGGAATGGATATAATCTTTGTAACTACTGCTAAATCTGATGAGGAAGCAAAAGAGTTATTAAAATTATTAGGAATGCCATTTAAAAACTAATTATCAGAAGAGATACTGGGATAAAGATTTAAGAAAGGAGAAAGCTGATGGCTAAGAAATCTTTAAAAGTTAAGCAAGCAAGACCACAAAAATATAAGACAAGAGAATATAATAGATGCAAACTATGTGGAAGACCACATGCTTATATCAGAAAATATGGGGTTTGCCGTGAGTGCTTTAGAAAATTAGCACATGATGGCGAAATTCCAGGAGTAAAAAAAGCAAGTTGGTAATACTTTGCAATGTTAAATTATGAATTGATATGAAGGAGGGAAAAGAAAAAATATGGTTACTACAGACCCAATAGCAGATATGCTAACAAGAATTAGAAATGCTAGCAGTTCAAAGCATAAAACTGTTGACATTCCATCTTCAAATATGAAACTTGCAATAGCAAAAATATTATTAGAAGAAGGATATATCAAATCTTTTGAAGAAATAAAAGAAACAAATAATCAAGGTGTAATAAGAATTACAATAAAATATACAGAAAAGGGTAAGACAGTAATAGATGGACTAAAAAGGATAAGTAAACCTGGATTAAGAGTTTATGCATCTAAGGATGAATTACCAAAAGTATTAAACGGATTAGGAATCGCTTTAATTTCAACATCTAAAGGAATAATGACAGACAAACAAGCAAGAGAAGCTGGTTTAGGTGGAGAAGTTCTAGCATATGTTTGGTAGAAAATAAGACAAGAAGGAGGGAAAACAAACATGTCAAGAGTAGGAAATATGCCTATTACAGTACCTGCTGGTGTTGAAGTAAAAATAGAAGGAAACCACATTACTGTAAAAGGACCTAAGGGAAGTCTTGAAAGAGACATACATCCAAATATGAAAGTAGAATTAGATGGAAATGAAATTAAAGTTTCAAGACCAGATGATACAAATACAAATAAAAGTTTACACGGAACAACAAGAGCTTTAATACATAACATGGTTGAAGGTGTTGTTAACGAATTTAAAGTTGAATTAGAAATAAACGGAGTTGGTTATAGAGCTCAAAAACAAGGAAACAAACTAGTAATGAGTTTAGGATATTCTCATCCAGTAGAGATGGAAGCTCCTGCAGGAATAACATTTGATTTAACAGATGCTAACCATATAGTAGTTAGAGGAATTGACAAAGAATTAGTTGGTCAAACAGCTAACGAAGTAAGAGCTAAACGTCCACCAGAAGTTTATAGAGGAAAAGGAATTAAATATGCTACTGAGCATATTAGACGTAAGGAAGGTAAGGCTGGTAAAAAATAATTCTAAACTTCGTTTAAATTAATTGTTTAGAGTTGTTAGAATAGCTTAATAAAAACAATTATAAACGAGTATT
>CAMGAZ010000071.1 GCA_946008205.1 uncultured Clostridium sp.
ATCTTTCCTCTAAAGTGTTAAAATCATATTGTAAAGTTTCAAAAATAGTACTGTCTGCTAAAAATCTTACCTTTGTTCCTGTTTTCTTAGATTCTCCTATTTTAGTTAATCTTTCTACTGTTTTGCCTCTATTGAATTTCATTTCAAAAATTCCACCATCTCTTTGGATAGTAACTTCAGCCCATTCAGATAGTGCATTTACAACAGAAGCTCCTACTCCATGAAGTCCTCCAGAAACTTTATATCCACTATCTCCACCAAATTTGCCTCCAGCGTGCAATACAGTATAAACTGTTTCTGCTGCAGATATGTGGGTTTTAGGATGTATATCTACCGGAATTCCTCTTCCATTATCTTCGACAGAAATAATATTTCCTTTTTCTATTATGACATGTATATGAGTACAATATCCAGCTAATGCCTCGTCCACACAGTTATCTACAATTTCATATACAAGATGATGTAATCCTCTTATAGACACGCTACCTATATACATTCCCGGTCTTTTTCTTACAGCCTCTAATCCTTCCAATACTTGAATCTGCTCTGCATTATACTCATGATTATATTTTTCCATTCTTTAACATCCTTTCGTTCATTATTTATATCTAATTTTTTTCTATATAATATACATTTATTATATATTTTTTATCGTTTTTATTTCTCCACTGTTTACATAAAACAGCGTTTCTTTGTTAAAATTCTCTTTTATTTCATCTGTACAAGTAATAACTACCTGTGTATCATCTATATTGTTTAAAAAATTCTTTCTTCTTTTGGCATCTAACTCGGACATAAAATCATCTAACAAAAGAATAGGACTTTCCCCAATTTCTTCCTTTATTATTTCCAATTCGCACATTTTTAGCGATAATACAGCGGTTCTATGTTGTCCTTGAGAGCCATATATATTGACTAAGTTGTTATTTATGTAAACATTGAAATCATCTCTATGTATTCCTAAGGTTGTATACCCCTTAATTATGTCAATCTTTCTTCTTTCTTTAATCTTTTTAATAAAATATTGTATATCTTCACAATCTGAAATGTATTCTATACTTATTTCTTCTCTATTTTCAGTTATATTTTTATGTATATCATTTATTCTTTCTTTTATTTTATTTATAAATTCCAATCTATATAGATAAATTCTGTTAGCATACTGAGCTAACTTTTCATCCCATATTTCTAACATTTGATCATTTGTTATTCCATCTTTTAACTGTTTTAGATAATTATTTCTTTGTTCTAATACTTTCAAGTACATATTTAAGATATATACATAATTCGGTCTTATTTGGCCAATCATCATATCAAGAAATCTTCTTCTTTGGGCTGGTCCATTCTTTAGTATATTTATATCATCCGGAGTAAATAACACAACATTTATCTTTCCCAACAATTCACTTAACTTTTTTATTTTTACACTGTTAACATAAATATTTTTTTTGTCTTCAATCTGTATCTTTATAGACCCATCTCTATCTTTATTTTTATATTTTAAATTGATATTTGAAAATTGCTCATTATACTTAATAAGTTCTTTTTCTCTACTGGTTCTAAAAGATTTTCCGAAAGCAGATATAAATACAGCCTCGATAATATTTGTTTTTCCCTGGGCATTATCTCCATAAAAAATGTTTATATTTTTATTAAATTCTATTTTCTGTTTTTCATAATTCCTAAAATTTTGCAATTCAAGTTCAGTTATCAACATGTTGTGCCTCTATTGTGGAAAACTTTTTATATTTTCCGTTTATTTAATCTTTTAACTTTATTGGTAATATCATATATGTATAATCTCCATCTTGATCTACTGGTCTAATTATACATGGTGAGATGCTTGTACCAAAATCAACAAATATCTCTTCGTCATCTATATTTCTTAGAGCATCTAAGAAATACTTTGGATTAAATCCTGCCTCTAGGTTTTTACCTTCTGTAGAAACATATATTTCTTCTTTTGCATCTCCTGTTTGATTTGTGCAAGAAATTGTTACTTTTCCTATATCTATAGTTACTTTAACAGGATATTTCTTCTCTTTTTCTATACTTGATGCAGAAATCAAACTAACTCTTTCAAAACAATCTTGCAATGTTGATTTATTTACTCGTATTCTTGTTTCCCAGTTTTCAGGAATAACACTTGAATAGTTTAAAAATTCTCCATCTAAAAGTCTTGTTAAGATTTTACAATTTTCCATTTCAAATAGAACTTGATTTTTAGCTACTCCTATTTTTATCATATCGAAAGAATCTAGTAATATTTTATTAATTTCATTTAATGTTCTTCCAGTAATAACTGCATAAAAATTATTTACTTTATTTTGTAAAAATTTGCTTTTCCATGCTAATCTAAATCCATCAACAGCAACAACATTCAATTTATTATTTGCTATTTCAAATAGACAACCAGTAAATATTGGCCTATTTTCTTCTGTACTAACTGCAAATATTGTTTTTCTAATCATGTCTTTTAATATATTTTGTTCTATCTCAATTGAATTTTCTATATTTATTTTTGGTAATTCAGGAAATTCATCAGGATTCATTGTAGCTAATTTATATAGAGATCCTTCACATTCAATTACAAGTAAATTTTTGTCATTTACTTCTATCTTTATTTCTGTATCAGGTAATCTTCTAATTATTTCAGTAAACATTATTGCGTTTACAACTGTAGCTCCTTGTTCTTCAATTTTGCAATCATTAATAATATATTCTATTCCTATTTCTAAATCATAAGTTGTTAATTTAATTTCATTATCATTTGTTTGAATTAATATTCCTTCCAATATAGGCATTGTTGTTCTTACAGCAACAGCTTTTGTTACGGAATTAAGTGCTTTAAGGATTTTATCCTTCTCACAAATTAGTTTCATTTTGTTTTCGTCTCCTTTATTATAATAAAATATAAATATATATAGTAGTAGTAGTAATAGGTGCTGTGGATTGTGTGGAAAACTATGTTAATTATTTTGTTCCCTAGTAAATTTGATGTTGATAAGTTAGTGGATAATTTTAGAAGTTATCAACAGGTAAAAATTACATCTGTGGATTTCTGAGTTATCAACAGTTTATCAACAGGTTTTCAACAGGGGGGTGTGAATAACTAATCTAGCCTTTCCGTAAGAAGATTTATAAGTCTTCTTATCAAACATAAATTTCGCAAACACACATTTAAAAAAATTTCTGTAATCATTTAATTGTCAATTATTTTTCATCTAGTAAAATGTTTTTCACACTTTCCACAATCAATTTTGTGTTTGAATTTTCTTTTATTTCTTTTTCTATTTTGTTGCAAGCGTGCATAACAGTTGTATGATCTCTTTTCCCAAAGTCTCTACCTATTTGAGGTAGTGACATGTTAGCAACATTTCTACATAAATACATTGCTATTTGCCTTGGAAATGTAATGTCGTTAGATCTTTTAGACCCTTTTAAGTCTTTTGGATTTATGTTGAAGTATTTACCAACCGTCTCTTGAATAAACTCTGAAGAAATTACTTTTTCCTTTTGTGATACAATGTCATTTATTGCTTTTTCAGCCATCTCCATAGTAATTTGATTATTCGTTAAAGAAGCTGTAGCAATTAGCTTATTAAGTGTCCCTTCGAGTTCTCTAATGTTAGAATCTATACGAGTTGCAATAGTTGACAGAATGTCGTCATCTATTAAAATATTGTCTAACTGTGCTTTTTTTCTAAGAATTGCAAGACGCGTTTCGTAATCTGGATTAGAAATGTCTGCTATAATTCCCCACTCAAACCTTGATTTCAACCTATCCTCTAATAGTTGAATATCTTTTGGAGGTTTATCACTTGAAAGAATTATTTGTTTTCCGCTTTCATATAAAGTGTTAAAAGTGTGGAAAAATTCTTCTTGAATTCTTTCTTTGCCAGCAATAAATTGAATATCATCGATAAGTAAAACATCAATACTTCTATACTTGTTCCTAAATTGGTCATTTGTATTATCTTTAATAGCATTAATAAGCTGATTGGTAAAATTTTCAGAGGTAACATAAAGTATTTTTGAATTTTTATTATTCCTTAATATTTCGTTACCTATAGCATGCATTAAGTGAGTTTTACCCAATCCAACGCCACCATAAAGGAATAGTGGGTTGTAGGATGCGGCTGGAGCTTCAGCAACTGCCAAAGCTGCTGCATGAGCAAACCTATTATTATTTCCTACAACGAATGTTGAAAAAGTATATTTAGGATTTAAATTTGTTGTGGCATAATTAATAGGAGCTTCAATGTTAGGTCGATTGTTTGAATTATTTGACGCTGCTTCAAGTTCCTCTCTAGATACAATTGAAACAGTACAATCCTTATTGGTCAAATAATTAAATGTATTAGTTAACAAATCCAGATATTTCGATAAAACAACATTTTTCTGGAAATCTGTAGATGTTAATAATACAATATGTCCATTATCCTCACTTTGAATCTCTAATACTTTTATCCAAGTCTCATATGAAATTTTAGTAGTCTCTTCTTTTAAAAGTTCTTTTGCTTTTGTTAATAAATCATTTAGTTCATTTTGCATTAATGTTCATCCTTCCAAAATCCTAAAATAAAGATAGGAATTTAAATTATTCACATAGTTATCCACATAGTTATCCACAAACTGTGGATAACTTGGTAAGTAGCTATTCCGCTATGTTTTTTAGTAAAATTATAAGCAAAAAAACATAAAAGTCTTTATTACCTCTTATTTTCGTATATAATATCAAAAAAAGACTTAAATAGTCAATATAAAAAGAGAATAAAAATAAAAATATTTAAATTTGTTGGAAAGTATTGACATAACACTAAAAACTGGTATATAATAAAAAATACTTATAAAGGAAATTATCAAAAAAGATATATGATGGAGGTGCAAAAAAGTGAAAAGAACATATCAACCAAAAAAGAGACAAAATAAAAAAGAGCATGGTTTTATGAAAAGAATGAGCACAAGAGCTGGCAGAAAAGTAATTAAAGCTAGACGTGCAAAAGGAAGAGAAAAATTAAGTGCGTAGTTATATGAAAGCCACTAGGAAGTATTTAGTGGCTTTTTTGTAATGAAATTATTAATAATTTAGGACAAGAATATTCGAAAGATTATTAATATTTGATGAGTGAAAAAATATGAAGAAGATTAATACATTAAAAAAAAATTACGAATTCAAAAATGTCATAAAAAAGGGACAATTTTTTGTGAGAAAACATATAATCATATATTTATCCAAGAATAATAAAGAAGAAAATGCTATTGGAATCGCTGTAAGTACTAAATTATGCAATGCAGTAAATAGAAATAGAATAAAGAGAATCATAAGGGAATCTTTTTACCAAGAAGAAGCTTTGCTAAAAAAAGGATACAATATGGTTTTTCTTTGGAATAAAAAGGAACCTGCCGAAAATGTAGATTTCCATACTATAAATAAAGAAATGAGGGAAATTTTTGAAGATGCAGGAGTATTTGAAAAAAATTAGTTTGTTTTTTAGAGGAGTTTTGATAAAAATGATTGAATTTTATCAAAAATATTTATCTCCGATGCTATCAGATAGAGGAATACATTGCAAATACTATCCAAGCTGCTCTGAATACACAAAACAAGCAATTATTAAATACGGATGCATAAAAGGATCTTTTAAAGGAATAAAAAGAATTTTAAAGTGTAATCCTTTTTCTAAAGGGGGTTATGATCCTTTAAGTTGATAGGAGGTAAAAATGGGAGCGATAGCAAATTTATTTGGCTATTTATTAAACTTTCTTTATAACATATTTAATAATTACGTGATAGCAATTATTATTTTTTCTATAATATTAAGAGTAATATTAATGCCAGTAACAATATCTCAACAGAAGACAATGAAAAAATCAGCAAAAATACAAGAAAAAATGAATGAAATTCAAAAAAAATATAAAAACAATCCAGAAAAATTAAATCAAGAAACAATCGAGCTATATAAAAGGGAAAAAATGAGCCCTTTTAGTGGTTGCTTAAGTTCAATATTACAAATAATAATAATTCTTTCTGTATTTTGGTTGGTAAGTAAGCCATTAACGTATATGAAGAAAGTTGATACAGACATAATAAATGGATACATAGAGGAAATAAAAAACGAGGATGGAAAGTCTTCTGCTTATCCGGAAATTCAAGTAATTCAGAAAAAAGCTAGCGAAGATGACAGAGTAAATATTAATATGAATTTCTTTGGACTAGATTTAAGTAAAGTTCCAAATCAAAACATGAGTGATTATAAAGTGTATATAATACCTGCACTATATGTAATAACATCATTTATTTCTATTAAAATTACTAACGGTAAAAAGAAAAAAGATAGGGTATTGCAATTAGAGGAAAAGACGGCATCTGATAAAGAAGATAGTACAGAAAAAAGTGATGAAAACGAGAGTTTAGAAGCAATGCAAGAGATGAGCAAGGGCATGAATTATATGATTCCAATAATGTCTATATCAATAGCGTTTATTGCTCCACTAGGCCTAGCTTTGTACTGGTTAATTAGCAATATATTAATTATCGTTGAAAGAATGATAATAGATAAAATATATGAATTCAAGGAGGAAAGAGAAAATGCCTAAATCTATTATTTCCGAAGGCAAAACCTCAACAGAAGCTATTGAAAAAGGGTTAAAAGAACTAAAGGCTTCTAGGAATCAAGTAGAAGTGAAGATTATTGAGGAAAAGAAAAAAAGCTTTTTTAATATATTGGATCCTCACGTAGTAAAAGTTGAACTAATACTTAAAGAAGAGACAGTAAAAGTGCCTAATAGGGAAAGAAAAACAGAAAAAAAAGAAATAAAAAAAGAAGATATTAATATTTCAAAACACTCTATTGAAGTATTTCTAGATGAGTTTCTAAAGAAAATATCTGAAAAGATAACGTATACTATTGAAATCAATGAAGATATTATACATGTGACAATCAATGGAGAAAATTCAACAAAATTAATTGGCTATAGGGGAGAATCCCTAAATTCACTTCAAGTTATATTATCAACTATAGCAAATAAAGGACAAGAGAGTAATATTAAAGTGATATTAGACATAGGGAATTATAAAGAAGTAAGAGAGAAAACTTTGAAAGAATTAGCAGAAAAGGTAGCA
>CAMGAZ010000072.1 GCA_946008205.1 uncultured Clostridium sp.
TCTGTTGATTCCATTTCCTATAACTCCCCTTAAACCTGCCGTTCCAAACTCTAAATCTTTGTAAAATCTATCTTGTATCTCTGTTTCATCATTTTTTATGTTTCTTAATTCTTCCTTAGTATTTTCATCAATCGATGGGTCATTTAACCACTTATTATATTTTTCTAAATAACTCATATCTTTACCTTCTTCTTTTATATTTTAGCGAAAAAAGTTTGAATCTTTTGTATAACAAAAAACTCAAACTTCTATATTTTAATTATACAATTATTTTATTTTATGGAATTCTTTGTATAATTTTCTTGCTGTATCTGGACTATCTACTCCCTCTGCATTTTTAACGGGAGCAAATTCTTCTTCTCTTTTCACCCTTAATATCGCTATATCGTCTAGCGTTTCGAATGCGTCAAATAAAAACGCTTCAAATTTATAAGCATTTGGTTTATCACTAGTAACCAAATTACCTTCTTTATCTAAGTATTTTGCTTTTTTAAAAGCACTGTGGTAAGGCAATTTGTTTTTGCTTATTTCCTCTATTGCCTTTACGCTAAACAAATTACATAATATATGTGATTCTCCATATACTAGTTCTCCATCTTCTTTTTTTGCTTCTGCCATTTCTTTTGATATTTCGCTATATTCCACAACGCTTGGTTTTCCATTTCTCTTGCAGAATACTCCAACTTTTTCATGAGGTCCTGCTTTAACAACACTTTTGCCAGCAGCTAAAACCTTCTTATCTATTGCAATCCCCAATAATGTTGAATCCACCATATTTACTAGAACATTATCCACTCCACCTATGAATACCCATTCTATTCCTCGAGTCTTCATATCATATACGATTCCATTCTTTTGCATTGACAAGAAAATACCTCCATGCCCATCTGCAGCTTGTTTTATTAATCCATCTTCTCCAATTAGTATTTTGCCATTTATATCAACCATTGGTAATTCGCCCTGTTTAAAAAATATGACTTTGTCTTTTGGATAACCAAAATAATCATGAGATTCAAAAAACTTGACTGTAGCTTCATTATTTTCTCTACTTGTCATTATATACCAAACAACATACACTCCATATTTTTGTTGTGCTCTTTTTAGTGTGTCACACAAAATTTCGAATATTGATTTATGCGAATCTAATCCTATATCATATGTTCCTTTAGGCCCACTATGTCCTAATCGAGTTCCTTGTCCTCCAGCCATAGTAACAACAGCTAATTTACCAGATTTTATATTTTGAACACCTATTTCTTCATAGTGTTTTAATTTTTCTTCATTCATAGTATTTTTATCAGTGTATCCAATTGGCTCTATTTTTGAATTTGTAAAATCTACTTTCTGATCTATTCTTTTGTATAATTCCTCTATTTGGGCAAAGTCTAGCGTTAATATTTCATCAAGAAGTTTTGCTTTTTTTTCATCACTTAATTTATTATATTGACTTAGCAATTGCTCTTGACCGTATTTCTTTAATAATTCCTTTGCTGCCAAATACTATTCTACCATGTATATCTCCATACAAGAATCTTTAATTCATATATATTTTTTTATTTTTTTTATATTATACTATTAGAGCTAAATAGTCAATATGAAACAAAATAAATTTAATACAAAAATAAAGAGCAGATTTTAATTTCTGCTCCTCAAACTTTTGAATATTAATTTGCCATTTTTATTGTAGTCACGTACTCTTCTATATTCCTTTCCCCTGCTGTGTTTAGCACTTTTTCATGCATATCTAATATTTGTTTAATCCCTGATTCACATTCATTGATATCATAGCAATCCAAAACTGTTAGTACTTGGTTTTTACTTGCATATTCTTTTATTAACAAATGTGCTTCATTTATGTATTCTACTGTTCCTGCAACAATTATATATTCATTATTTCTTACTAAGTCTTTTATTCTATTTGGATTTAATTCATTTTCGTTCCAACCTATGTTTAAAATTTTGCTTTCATTTTCCAATTTCAATTTTTTCAATAATGTTTCCATATTATTCTGAAGATTTTTCTCTAATACTGTGGTAATTTTAATTCCTTTATTAATTTTTTTATCAATGTTTGGCAATAGCATAGTAAGTAAATGCCACTCACTTGCATAAAAACTACAAACCGTCTTTATATTATTAATATCAGTCATTTTTTACCTCCGTTTTTATTTTCTATGGTAAATTTTACCATTTTTACATTTTTGTGTCAATATTATTACAAAACAATCGTGTCTCATAATTCGACAGTGCGGGTTTTTCCGCCTTATTAGTTCATTTTTTGATTTTTAGTTTTGTATTATTTTTGCATTTTTATTACATTTTTGTTACATGGTAGTATGTTTTTTTATTCTATTATTTTTTTACCAAATATGTATATTTTTATTTTTTTTAGTAAATACTTTTATTAAATATTCAGTATAATTTTGAGGTGATAAAAAATGTCAAAAAAGCATATATATATAAATCATATATTTAGATTTTTATTGTTATTTATTCTTTTTACTCTTTTCTTCTTCTTTTCGGCCTTTTCTTATGCTGACACTGTATCTACAGATATAGCAAATAGTGTTTTTAGGCTTCACGTTATTGCTAACAGCAATTCTGAAGAAGATCAAAATTTAAAATATAAAGTAAGAGATGCTTTATTAGAGTATATGAATTCATTATGTGCTACAATTTCTTCAAAAGAAGATACTATTAATATCGCACAAAACCACATTAAAGATTTTGAAAATATTGCAAAACAAGTAATATATGATAATGGTTATAACTATGACGTAACTGTAGAAATATCACAATGCGACTTTCCTACTAAGAATTATGGGGACGTAACTCTTCCAGCTGGAATGTATGATGCTTTAAAAGTAAAAATTGGTTCTGCTATGGGGCATAATTGGTGGTGTGTTATGTTTCCACCACTCTGTTTCGTTGATGTTTCTTCAGGTATAGTTCCCGAATCTTCAAAGGAGCTATTACAAGAGAATATGTCAGATGAAGAATATGACTTGATAACTGATTCATATACTAATTCTGGAACAAAATTCAAATTTAAAGTTGTAGAACTTTTAGAAAATATTAAAATAAAATTGGCAAATAATTAGATTTATTTAAAATTTTATTGTAAATCCTCCTTATTTATGTTATATATAAATGTAGTTTTATATATTTTGTATAATTATTAAGGGGGATTTTACTGTGGAAAAATTAGTAATAGATGGACCAACAAGGCTTCATGGAGATGTAAATATTAGTGGTGCAAAAAATGCGGCAGTTGCTATAATTCCAGCAACGCTTTTGATTGACGGAGTTTGTACTTTAGAAAATATTCCAAATATAAGTGATGTAAAAATTTCCTGTTCTATATTGGAAAAATTAGGTGCCAAAATAACATGGCTTACAAAAAATTCAATAAGAGTTGATACAAGAAATATCACTTCGACTACAGCACCTTTAGATATGACTAGTAAATTTAGGGCTTCTTACTATCTATTGGGGGCTCTTCTTAGTCGATGTGGCGAAGCTGAAGTAGGTCTTCCTGGAGGATGTAATCTAGGAGCACGTCCTATTGATCAACATATTAAAGGGTTCGAAGCTTTAGGTGCTTCTACAGTAATCGCGCAAGGGAAAATATCTACACAAGCAAAAAAACTTGTAGGAACTTCAATTTATATGGATACTGTATCAGTTGGAGCAACAATTAATGTTATGCTTGCTGCTGTATTAGCTGAGGGTACAACTACTATTGATAATGCTGCAAAAGAACCTCATGTTGTAGACGTTGCGAACTTTTTGAATACGATGGGAGCAGATATTCATGGTGCAGGTACAGATATGATAAAAATTACTGGAGTGAAAAAGCTATCTGGTAATGCTAATTATTCTATCGTTCCGGATCAAATAGAAACCGGCACATTCATGTTGGCTGCAGTTGCTTCTCAGGGTGATATTGTTATCCATAATTGTATTCCTAAACACTTAGAATGTTTAACAGCAAAAATTTTAGAGATTGGTGGTAATGTAGAGGAAAATGGCGACTCTTTACATGTTTGGTGTGACTCTAAACCATCCAAAGCCAATATAAAAACATTGCCTTACCCAGGTTTTCCTACCGATTTGCAACCGCAGATGGGTGTAGTTCTTTCAGTAGCAGAAGGTACTAGCATTATAAATGAAAGTATTTGGGA
Source organism: uncultured Clostridium sp. (assembly GCA_946008205.1). Classification (GTDB taxonomy): domain Bacteria; phylum Bacillota; class Clostridia; order TANB77; family CAG-508; genus CAG-245. Next base: position 4,185 of record CAMGAZ010000072.1, read on the forward strand.
ATCTCGTTTCCAATATACTGCAGAATTAAATAAGATGGGAGCCAATATTACGGCTCAAGGGAAAACCGCTGTTTTTGAAGGAGTAGATTCTCTATCTGGGGCACCCGTATACGCTTCTGATTTAAGAGCTGGAGCTGCATTAATAATTGCAGGGATTATTGCTCATGGTGAAACAGAATTGTATAATTTAAATCATATTGATAGAGGTTACGAATGTATCGAAGATAAATTCAGAAAACTTGGTGCAAATATAAAAAGAGTTGTAGAAGAATAGGAAATCACAATGTTTAAATTTTGTAGTTTATTTAGTGGAAGTACTGGTAATAGTTTATTAGTTGAATCTGATAATACAAAGATATTAATTGATGCTGGAGAGAGTGCAAAAAAGATAGTTTCTGCACTTTCTCTTATTGGCGTAGATATTTCTGATATTGATGCCATTTTGGTTACTCACGAGCACTCTGACCACGTTAAAAGTTTGGGTACAATCTCCAAAAAGTATAATATTCCTGTTTATGCTAATTTGGACACTTGGAATGCTATGCCAGAGCAAAAGCAAAAGGTATTAGATGTAAATCAAAAATTTTTTCAGGTTAATAAAGAATTTGAGATTAGAGATTTAGCTTTTAAGCCTTTCAGTATTCCGCATGATGCTGCCTCTCCTTGTGGTTTTAATGTGTTTTGCAAAGACAAAAAAATAAGTATTGCAACTGATTTAGGTCATGTTACTCCCGACATTATGTCAAACTTAGAAAAGAGTTCATTTATTTTACTCGAATCTAATTATGACCCAGAAATCTTAAAATATTCAAGATATCCATTCTCTCTAAAGCAAAGGATTTCTGGTCCAAAAGGGCATTTATCTAATAATGCTTCTGGTAAAATAGTTTCTAAATTAATAAAAACCGGGCTTAACTCTGTGATGCTAGGTCATCTGAGCAAAGAAAATAATTTTCCCGAACTTGCTTATAAGACTGTCGTTGAAGAAATTATTAATAATCATCATGATGAGTCAGATGTTAGAATAGGCGTTGCTAAGCGCGATTCTCCTAGTAAAATAATTGATATTGCATAAAGGAGGTTGTATGTTACACATAAATGTATTATGCGTTGGGAAAATAAAAGAAAATTTTTTCAAAGAAGCTATCCTTGAATATTCTAAGCGCTTATCCAGATTCTGTAATCTAACTATTTTAGAGATTGCAGATGAAAAAATCCCAGATAAAGCCAATGAAAAAATTGAACAAGAAATAAAAGAAAAAGAAGGAAATAATATTTTATCTCACATAAAAAAAGATTCTTATACTATTGCATTAGATTTGAATGGAAAAGAATTCGATTCAATTTCTTTTTCTCAAAAAATGTCAAAACTTTCTATAACTAATAGTAATATCACATTTATTATAGGTGGAAGTTTAGGACTCTCTAAAGAGGTTCTATCCGCTTGTAATGAAAAGATGTGCTTTTCTAAACTGACGTTTCCTCACCAGTTGATTAGAATCTTTTTGCTTGAGCAGCTATACCGCTCATTTAAAATAGCTAATAATGAAACTTATCATAAATAGAATCATAGTTTTTATAATGTACATATTATATACTATGGTTCTTTATAATATACAATTCCATACAATTACAGATGTCATCATCCCAACAAAATCTGCAATTAAGGCTGCTGCCAATACGAACCTTATTTTTTTTACTCCAACACTACTAGTATATACTGCTATTGTATAGAACGTTGTCTCTGTTGACCCCATTATGGTCGACGCAATTAATCCTATTTTACTGTCGACTCCATATCTAGTCATTATATCCGTTGCAACGGCTAATGAAGCGCTTCCAGATATCGGTCTCAACAAAGCTAGAGGAACAACTTCGCTTGGCAATCCTATTTTATTCGTAAAAAAAGATAATCCATTTGTTATCAACTCTAGTAGTCCAGAACTTCGTAGTACTCCAACCGCAAGAAAAATTCCTAGAAGAGTTGGAAAAATTTTTATAACAATATCAATTCCTTCTCTTGCACCTTCTACAAAAATATCATATATTTTCTTTTTGTCTAAAATTCCATATATTATTATGATAACAATTACAATAGGTATTGCAATCGAAGATATATAGTTTATTACCTTCATTTAGTATCCCTCCCTTGCCTATTCAGAATTTCTTCATTAATATTTTGCAAGCAATAATTCCCGCAAAATCAGCTACTATTGTAGCTATCCAAACTGGTAGAATTATTTGTGCTGCATTACCGGACCCTAAAGATGCTCTTACAGCAATGACAGTTGTGGGTATGGGCTGTAATGATGCTGTATTTAGAACAATAAACATTCCCATCGAATCTGTAATTTTATCTTTCTCATCATTTTTTTCTTGCATCGTCTGCATGGCTTTTATCCCTAATGGAGTGGCTGCGTTCCCAATACCTAATAAATTAGCAATTATGTTAACAGTGATTTCTTTATATCCTTTATCACTTCTTTTCATTTCTGGAAATAAAAATGTCATTAGTGGACTAATCATATTACTCAACTTATTGATTAGAGAACTCTCTTGAACTATTTTCATCAGTCCATTCCATAAGCACATAGTTCCAAATAATTTTATTGTAAGTTCAACCGCTTGAGTACATGAAGAAAATATTGAGCTATTAAAATTTTCTATGTTACCCGTAATTATTGCAAATATAAAGGAAATAACTATAAAAAATGGCCATATTCTATTTAACATATCTTTCTCCTCTGCTCTAATATATTCTATCTTTTCTTTTATATTCATTATATTTTAAATATTATGTTAATTGGCTGGTATGTATCTTTTTCCTTTATCATAAATTTTTCCTAATTAGTAAATTTTTTCAAGTACAACTTTTGCTTTGAAATATTTTTGTTATTTTTAATACTATTTTAC
>CAMGAZ010000073.1 GCA_946008205.1 uncultured Clostridium sp.
TCGGATTCCTCTTCTTACTATTAACATAAGTAGAAGCAATACCTAGTGCTGTCTTCTAATCATTATTAACCTGAAGTTTTTTATCTTCAGCTCTGGAGGTTTCCCTCATTTTCATCGATTGGTTTTTTCCAATCCAGTATAGCATATCTTTTCACCCTCGTTGTAACGTTAGGCAATATAGTGGCTTAAGTCTATATTGGAATAGCCTATATCTATTCGTGGAGCGGCCTCGTGGTAGGATTATATCTTTTCACCTACTATGCGTTGCGCCTGACTAATCTTAGATTAGCCTTCGGACTCGGATTAGCATGACTCTTTCGAGTTTTAGCCTTCCCGCTTAATTCCCCGTTAATTGTCACAGACTCTTCTGTAGTTGTTGAGTCTGGACGGCAAGAATTTAAAGATATTAAAGATTTCTCGTATTTTCGTTTTAATCGTGTATTTTCAGTAGAGTCTTTGTAAATATATTCAAGAAAAGTTTTTACATCTTCTTTTTTGAATATATTTACGCTATACACATTTTGATTTTTGATAATGTGCATTACTATGTTCAATTCATTTAGAATAAAGTCAGCTAAAGCTAAACAGTATTTATAAGATGCGCATGAAAAACTTACGACGCAGCGTCTTTTGTGCTTTTTTCCAGTATAAACGCAACCGTCGCCGTCAAAATATCCTCTAATAAAATGAGAAAATAAATTACGAGGCACGGCATTAAAATCCGGAAAATCTAATGTTAAACTTTTGTTGTTTTTACATCCTTTTGAGATTAAGGATTCAGCCATATGTTTATTTTTAACAGTGATTCTTACGGCTTTTCTTCCAATAAGTCTTCCATTATAAACTAGGAACACATTTCTTACATTAATTTTGTGTCCGGATTTTAAAGCCGTTTTAAAATTTTCAACGGCATATCTATCGGTTTCTTGTAAAGCAAACTCGATAGCATTGTTATTGCCAACATAGCCATCAGCGAATAAAAAACCAAGCCAATATGCTTTTTCAGCTGTATTTATTTGGTCAAAATATTCTTCATCAAGAGGTTTGGCTCCAGATGGACGAATAACAACGTTTTTCTCTTTCATTTTATCTGCCAGTATTTTTCTATCAACATTATATTCAGCTGCTAATGCTGTTACGCTTTTTTCTCCAGATGAATACACATTAATAATATCTGCCAAATCTTTTTCTGTAATAGCTTTAGGTGGAGTATTGTATGGAATATGTGACAAATTTAAACCATTTTGAGAGGCATAATATTTAACGACTGTCCATCTTTCTCCTAAAATTGAGCATATTTCTCTTCCTGACAAATTTTTGTTACATAAATCTTTAATAGTATCTTTATCAAGCATAATAATTGTCCTTTTGTAAAAAATATTTATATTTTAATTTTACAAGAGGACACCAAATTATTACGCCAGTACCTCACCACTGCCGGCTGTTGCCTCTAACGACATTTTACCATTATAATTTAAAACTGCGTCTCTTTGATACTCATTCAGACTGGCTAAGATTTCTTGTTTTGTTGTCATGTTTTACCATAGCCTTTCTTATAGTTATTATTTAGAAAATACTTCTACCGGATTGTCACCGTCTTCAAAGAACTCACTGGTATGTTTGCTGGAAACATCTTGAGCGCCAATACCAACCATAATCTTATTCATTACATTATCGCAGTTTTTACCTTTGATACCGAGGGTTTTGATTTCAATGTTACCTTCGCCGTCAATAATAGCTTCAATTCTTTCATCCATGTTTATGTTTCTCCTTTTTATTCTCGAATTTCATGTCAAGTTATAAAAATAGCGCCCAAAATTAGTTGGACGCTATTTTGTTTTTAATCAGATTAAGCTGCTTTCACAAATACAACACGACGTTTATATTCTTCAATCATTTCGGTTTCTTGAACCATATAACCGTTTTCTTGAGCTTGTTTAATCATATTAGCGGTGCTATATTCCAGAGTCAGAGCTTGAGTAAAGGTTTTGTCATTATAGGTTTTATCGTACCAGTCACCAATAACTTTGATATCGATATTGCCATCTTTATCTGTAGAGAAGCTCAAACCGATATTGGAAGTCTGATTGGTGTTGATATCATACAGAACACAATCACATTCACGAGAACCGTCGTAAGAATAGCTGCCGTCGACTTTTTTGTCGTTGAAGTTCGGATAATAACCCATAGCTTTCAAAGCATCAGAAAGCAAAGCAGAATCCATTTTTTTAAAAGTTACTTTAGCGCGAGACCAATTAGACATATTATTTGTCCTCCTTTTTAACATCATTATTTTTATATTGATCCAGAGTAGGGAAAAGTCCGCATGACATTTTACCTTCTGGACAATAACCAAGAGTAATACAGTTAGAACCGGCATGTTTAAAAATATGCGGAGCCACTTTTTTAACTTCTTTTAGCATTAATTTTGCCAAAGCTCTGATTTCCCATTGTGCTCTCATACAACATCTATGGTTAAAGAAATTAAATAAGCTTCTGGCATTCATGGTTACAACAATACTTGTAGCACAGGCATTTGGTAGAACGTATCTGGCATCTTCTTTAGGAATGCCAGATTCTACAAGCTCATCATATGCTTCCTGACATTTAAGCATTGCATGGTTATAGGCAGTAAGACTGTCTGCATCATTAATAACAGTTTCAGGAACGATATATTCAAACATATTTTCCTGAACGTATCGTTGAGACTTCTGGCTATAAGAAGCAATACGATGTCTTACAAGCTGATGAGTAAGAGCTCTTGATACTCCGTCAATAGCAAATGTAAAAGATACATGTTCAAATGGAGAATAATGTCCCATCTGAAACAGTTTCTCGATAAATTTGCCCTGGTCAGTATCACAGATGTTTTCTCTGATGTCGGAAGCCGAATCCGGAGAATAACATTGCTTTGCAGCAATAGCAACTGTCATATCCGGATTAGGGGTATAATTGATAAGCTCAATATTCATTGGAATCATTCCTCATCATCGTCATCATCAAAAGTAGAATCAACATCTTTATATTCTTCGATAAAATCATCTACATAACTGATTTTAAGTCTTTGATTCTTGTCGAAACAGTTCTTTAACGTTTCTTCCAGAACAGAATCTTTAATGGAATCAACGTCGACATTTTTAAATAAAACGGTGCGCGCCATTTGCTCTTTCATTAAAGTACAGAAGTCAATAAAGCTGTTGATTTCCATTTGGGCAAAATAGTTGGCGGCATTTACATCATCTTCGTGATGCTGATTAAATTTAATTACACTCATAGACACAACTCCTTTATTTTATAATTTAAAAATAGTAGACGTTTTCAGAGGAGATGTCCTTGAATGAAGACCAGGTGATCTTGTAAATGGTGCGAGTCGTTCTTTCTTTAGTTCCTCTTCGGTTTTGGAAGCATTCAGATATCTGTCTTTCGCAAAATGTCTGAAGGCTTCAATTTTTTCTTTAGAAGATTTCCATACAGTAACAGTATTATCAACTGCAGAGTTTACATCGGATACCGTTAAAATCTTATTAATATCAGAAGTATCATGATCTTTCTGTCTATAATATGCATTGATAAGCATATCTTTGATGGCAGATTTGATTTCAGCACCGGTAAAATTCTCTGTTTTATCCACGATAAGATTTAAAATTTCTCTGTCGGCAATCAAACCATTCTTATCGAGATAAATATTAGCAATTTCTTTTCTCTCAGATGTATTTGGCAAATCAAACATCCATTGAGTATCAATACGACCGGATCTTGTAAGTTCTGGCGGTAATTGAGATACATCATTAGAAGTCATCATAACGATAACATTAGAATCTTCCTGTAAGAAATTCAGAAGTGAAGCCATAACTCTTGATAAAGTACCAGAATCACTACCGTTGGATGATTGCACACCGCCAATGGACTTTTCCGCCTCATCAAGAAGTAAGATGCATGGAGATACGGCTTTTGCAATTCTTAAAGCATTTGCAATTGCTCTTTCGGATTGGCCTACAAAACTACCCATGATCTTGGACATTTGCAGACTAAGTAATGGGATTTTAAGATAAGAAGCTAAAATTTCAGCACTAGCAGATTTGGATGTACCAGGTACACCTACAAGCATAGCCCCTTTGGGAAACGGAATACCAAAAGCTCTAGCCTCTGGCGAAGTAGCTTCTTTAACTTTCTTCATCCATTTCTTAAAATTATCACATCCACCAAGATCATTGATATTATAATGAGGTTCGATATAATCGATACAACCAGATTTTTTAACCATCTGGATTTTTTCGTTATAAATATCTTCGGCTCTGATTTGTTTTTCTTTATTGCTTGCAGCTGAATGCATTAATGCTTTTAAGATTTCTCTGGACGTAAGACCACAGCAAGCTGTTACAATATCTCTTTTTTCTTCTTTGGTATAAAAACACCCATTTAAATAACAATTGATAGACTCAGCAATTTCGTCCTTATCCATTAAAGGATAACTCCAATATGTAAAAAGTTTTTCAAGTTCAACTGGAATATCTACTACCGGAGAAGTTACAATAATTGGACAGTAATTATTGTTAAAATATCTCTCTTTGCAGTCTCTTAAAAATCTTATAACATCCTTATCAGACATATACATATGAAGATCCTTAAAAACAAAGATGGCTGGCCCTTTTATATCTGCTTTGTTTTGATCCTGGTTATTATTTTTGTTCAAGATTTGTTTTAATGGATCTTCAGTTTTTGTAAGACCACATTGAATACCTCTAATGTATTCCAAAGCCTGATTTACCGTATGAATATCTTCTACAACCATTGATGGATCAAATTGCAACGGATTAGACAAATTAATACTATATAATCCAGTTGTTCTGGTGTAAGTAAAAATTCTTGGTGGAACATTATATTTATTGTTTGGATCAGAATGCATTTTGCTTACAATATCACACAGATCAACAACAAACTCATCTTCTTCATAGGTTTCTACATAGATCAAAGGATCTTTGGCACGAAGAAGATTAAGCAGTTCTGTCGTTTTCTTTCTTGACAATATACATCACTCCCTTTAACCTATCATATCCATAATATTTATCTTTTCATTACGTTTAGCCCTAGATAGCTCCAAAATTATTTTTTGAGAATCATTCTGAGAAGTTTTCAGAATATTATAAACAGTATTGTTTTCATCAGGAATAACTTCGACTTTCTTTACAGTCGAAGTATCCATTTCAATTTTGAAAAGTCTATCGGCAATCTTCGGATAATATGAATAAATTTCCATTTTTTGGAAATTAACTATATCATCTTTCAATTCAGCATCAAGAGATGCAATTTTGGAATTAGCGGTAAGATCAAAGAAATTTTGATTCAGAAAATATTTTGGAAGAGGTCTTTTTTCAATCGGTACAGCAAATTCTATACCATAAGTATTGTTCTTATCAAATTTAAGGTCGCTTATGGCTACTAATGGTGAGTCGTCAGTATAGATAACAAGAGAAGATTGTCTGAACAAACACTCCAAAGGAACATAGTCGTTTTTTATGCTTGTTTCGCTAAGAGCATAATCGATTAACGAAGAAACCAGATCAAGCATCTTAAAAGAGTTATTGGGAGATGTTAATGCCATATTCATTTCATCTACGATTTGTCTGATTTCGTCAGAAGCAACTTCTTTTTGAGCAATATATTCTTTGTCTTTCAATATAAGAAATACGGAAGCAAGAATCTTATTTTCATCTTCTATCTCCTGAAGTTCAAGTTGAATGCTAAACATATCAATACTGCCGGTCTTTATATTTACCATATATTTTTTGTTATCAAATACTTTTGCGAGCATATTCAACAGATCAGTTGGAATCATTTCTCTTTCACCACCACCTTCAAAATATTGCTGTAATCAAGTTTTAGTTCTTTGACATCTTTTGCAAAATATCTATCGAAATTATTGTTGCCTCTGTTAACAATAATTTCCTGATTACCAGATCCAATAGCGTTATGGATACCATCATTCAATGAGGCATTGTAAATTCTTTCTTCTTCCAGATATGGTTCTGTAACAAGAATATCGATTTTTCGTAAATTAACATAACCCATTTCTTTGACAATCCAATCATAGGTATGCCAGGTAAATAACATAATGTGGTAGCCGCGACTTTTTAAAATTGTAATTAAGTCTACCAGACCATCGATCTGATCTGTTGGTTCGCCACCGACAATCGTTACATACTTAGGAATATTATGTTTATCCAGGTCATCGACAACAGCTTCTGGAGCAAGACTGATATTGCTGTCATTGAACCATAGTTTAGGATTGAAACAGTTTTTACAAGGATTGCCTTGGCGAGCTTTCATACAACCGGCAAAATAAATCTCTGTGCGCATATTATTATCAGGTGATGGGCCGGCATTTTTTGTCTGCCACAGAATATCATGCAATTTAATATAGTTCACGGCTTACACCACATCCTTTTCAATATTTTATTTCTTTACTAGATTAATATTTACCAATTTCTTTCTGGTAACCGGAGCTTTACATTTCGCACAATAGATTTGGGTAAGACTTTCTTTATATGGAATTGGAACACCATTTCTAAATTCCACATCTTTAGGAAATAGATATTGTGTTTCAACCTTAAAATAAGGATGCCCGCATTCTTCACATATCAAGAATTCTCTTTCCAAATTAGAATTAATAATCATGCTGCCATATACACTTCCTTAAAAGATTTTAGATTGTTGTTGAGAATTTTTGCTGGAAATATCCGAATATAATGTATCAAGGTACTTCGCAAATTCTTCAACATTAATAGGAGTAATCTCACCTCTGGTTGTATAGAGACCAAGCTCATCGCAGAAAATCATTTGCTGTTTTACGAGTTCGTCAGGGCCGATGGCTGCTTTATATTCATTGATTTTGGCAATAGCGGCTTCGTGCTGCTTCAATTCATATGTAGTCCAGGAATCTTCATTAATCTTATCTTCCTGTAAAGATAGATATAAATCTTCTGCCATATAGATGTTTTTGGCAATACCGAATAAAGAAGCTGCTTTTTTAAAAGCATCAGTACCAGCAGTTTTGAATACCTGGGATTGTACTTTTGCACCACCA
>CAMGAZ010000074.1 GCA_946008205.1 uncultured Clostridium sp.
TCTTTGAAGGTATATTTTCCCATCCTCCGTCTTTTTTCACTTGTTCATATACTCCTAATTCTTTTGCTATTTCTTCTTTTAAATCTTCTGTCATTAATTTTCTCTTTGTCATATTTTTTCCTCCTGCATTTTTATTTAATTTTTATTTAATTTAAATAAAAACTTATATTATTATTTTATATAATTTTCTATTTAAAATACTGGAATATACAGTAAGGCAAAATTTTAATGCGTTAGAGTTCCATCTGCTGTATTTACTATAACTAAAATATCTTCTTCTTTTCCGGTTTCAGCGTTGATATACACTAAAAATTCATTATCTTCTACTTTTCCTTTAAATTCCCAGCAAAATACTTCTGTGTTCCATTTTGTTGGTATAATTGCCAAATTCTCGCTTTCAATTTGTAAATCTTTATTTAATACTTCTTTTGCTTTTTCTTTAGTTATTATATTAGTTGGCAAATTTCTTGTTGTATGTGAATTTAGATAACCTGACGTCTCTATTCCTAGCACACTACCATCATCGAGAGCCACTTTTACTTTTATTAAGTCCGGATAAATTATTACTTGTTGATTGTTAGCACTATTCTGCATATATGCATAATTTATTGTTACTATTCCATTTTGTTTATAATAGTAGGTCTCTTTCATATTTATATACCCATGTTTATTCAAGAAATCTTTCGCAATTTCATTTGCTCTTTCTTGAGAAATTGTTTCTACATTTACCGTCCTGTTATAATTAGCAAATATTACATGTCCTCCCTTTTTCGAGACTGATATTGTTGCTATATTATCATTTTCTTTCATTTTTACGCTAAAATCAAATGATGGTATCTCTGCATTTTCTGAATATCCATTTGAATCTATTTTTTCTATCTTATCTTCTCCGTAAAATTTTTTCACTATCTCTTTTGCCTTTTCTTCATCTATTTCCTCGCCTGTTAATCCTTTCTTTTCTGCAGACGTTATGTGTTCTGAAAAAGCTCCATCATATATAAGCCCTGAATATTCGTGAAAATTTTCTTCCAAGTTTGAAAAACTATCTTTAGTTATAGAGCTAACCTGAGTTGCAAACACTTTTGTTCCTTCATCTTTGAGTTCTCCCCATTTTATTCTGCCGTTATTTAAATCTGTTGATAATTGGTTTAACGTATTTTCTAGTTCTAAACTGTATGTGTGTAATTCTTTTATATTTTTTAAGTCTTCCTGAGACAACCTTTCTCCTGCAATATTCTTTCTTGATAGTGAATAGCTATAATCGCTCACTTGATTTAAGAATTTAGACGTATTTTCTAACTCATGACTGTTAATTGGTAGTTGTGATAAACAACTTTGAGCAACACTTGCTTCTCTCCATACATTTGTTAGGGTCTCAGCTCCATGCTCAGGAGTTGTTGAAATTAGTGCCTTTGCTAGGTATGTTTCAACATTTTGTACGTAATCTACTAATTCATAAAATGCCATATTATATTTATTTTCCGAAGCTACTACATATTTTCTAGTTTCTTGATAAGCATAATAAACTATAGCTCCAACGGTAGCTATGACTAATATAATGGCAATTATTATATACGCCATTTTGTTATTTTTATTTTTCATTATCAATACCTCCATTATTTACAAAATCTGTGTTTCCCAATTGTTTTAATAAGTGGTCTGGACCAAATCCATTTGTTAGTCGCTGTGCTTGGATTAAAATAATAAATAGCTCCACCTGACGGATCCCATCCATTTAATGCATCTCTTGCAGCTTTTACTACGGTTGACCCTTCTTCAATTGGAACATTAATTTGACCATCAGCAACAGCTGTAAAGGCTCCTGGCTCATAAATTACTCCAGCTATTGTATTTGGAAATTTTGATGATTTTACTCTGTTTAGTATTACAGCTCCAACGGCAACCTGGCCCTCATACGGTTCTCCTCTTGCTTCTCCGTTTATAGCCCTTGCAATGAGCTGAACATCAGAAGTTGAGTTTGCATTGCTTGAGGCTTCTACTTCTTTCATGCTTTTATTGTTAATCATTGCAATTATTGTAAAAATTAGAATTAATATTAATATTGTATATATCATCGCTATTATTTTATTTGTACCTCTAAACATATTTCCTCCTATTTAATTTATCTTTGAAAATATTATTGGTATTTTTTCAATTTTTATACATTTTACTTTTGTTTTTCTTTTTTATATGGTAGAATCTTTTTGTATGAATTAAATGTACGAAAGGACATACTTAAATGAGAAAAATCTTAATTTTTTATGCATCATATGGTGGCGGGCATTTATCTGCTGCTAATTCAATAAAGCAATATATTGATGAAAATTTTGACGGTTTTGATACTGAACTTGTTGACTGTATGTTATACGTTAATAAGTCAATAAATAAAATTACAACGGCTGCTTATAAAGAAATGGCAAAAAAATTCCCTTGGGCTTGGGGGGAAGTTTATCGTCATTCTCAAAGAGGTACTATAGCACATATCAGTTCAACAGCTAATAACTTAATGGCTAGAAAATTATTAAAATTATTAAAGGAAACTACTCCAGATTTAATAATTTCCACTCATCCATTTGGTAGTCAGATGGTTAGTTATTTAAAAAGGAAAGCATTGGTAGATTGCAAACTTGCCACAATAATGACTGACTTCGCACCTCATGAGCAATGGTTGGTTGGAAAGGAGCAGGTTGATTATTTCTTTGTATCGCATGAAAAAATGAGGCAGTCTCTTATTGATGTAGGCATATCAGAGAATAAAGTATTCGCGACAGGAATTCCTTTATCTAATAGATTTTTAATGCATTATAATAAATTGGAAATAATGAATTCTTTTGAATTAAATCCTGATAAAAAAGTTATTTTGTTCTTTGGAGGAGGAGAATTCGGATTAGGGCGTGAGCAAACAATAAAGATATTAAAGTCTTTCATTCTCCATTCTGTTAATCACCAAATTGTTGCAATCGCTGGTAAGAATGATAAGATGAAACTTTCATTTGACAAATTGGTATCAAAAATGCAGGCAGAAGATATTGTTAAAGTTCTTCCTTATACTGATAAAGTTCCAGAGCTAATGAGCATTTCAGATTTAGTTGTAACAAAGCCCGGCGGACTTACTACTACGGAAAGCTTAGCTTCAGGTTTGCCAATTGTTGCAATAAACCCTATCCCTGGACAAGAAGAAGAAAATGCGAAGTTCTTAGAAAAGTCCGGAGTTGCAATTTGGCTAAAAAAACAAGACGATTTTGATGCAGTTATAGCTGATTTACTATCTGATGAGCAAAAGTTACATCAAATGAGAGTTAACACTAAACTTTTGGCTAAGAAGAATTCAACTAGAGATATTTGTAATATTATCCTAGATAACAATAAAGAATGAGGCTTCCTCATTCTTTATATTTTTTATTTGTATTTTATAACTGTACTCTTCCTTCTAATGCTCTACTTAGAGTTACTTCATCTGTATATTCTAAATCTCCTCCAACTGGAATTCCGTGTGCAATTCTAGTTACTTTTATTCCAAGCGGTTTTATTAGTTTAGACAAATACATAGCCGTTGCCTCTCCTTCTACTCTTGGATTAGTTGCAAGAATTACTTCTTTAACCGTGCCATCCATAAGCCTTTGTAAGAGTTCTTTAATTTTTATATCGTCCGGTCCCACTCCATTCATAGGCGATATTGAGCCATGTAATACATGATAAACTCCTTTAAATTCATGAGTTTTTTCCATCGCTACTACATCTCGTACATCTTCAACAACACATATAACGGATTGGTCTCTTGTAGTATTTGAACATATTGGGCAAGGATCTGTATCTGTAATATTATAGCATTTCGAGCAATATTTTAAATTCTTTTTGGCATTTTGTATGCTTTCTATAAATTCGTTTGTTTCTTCTTCGCTTGCATCTAATATATAAAACGCAAGTCTTGCCGCTGTTTTATTTCCTATGCTTGGAAGTTTTTCAAAACTTTCTATTAGTTTTTCTATCGATGGTGAATAATATGACATATGTTTCTCCTACTATTTTTATATTAATCCTGGTATATTATATTTTCCTAAAGATGCAACTTGAGCATCATCAACTTGTTTTAATGCGTTATTTATACATGTTGTTATTAAATCTTCTAACATTTCTACATCGTCTGGGTCTACTACTTCTGGTTTTATTTTTATTTCTTTAATCTCTTTCTTACCAGATACCTTAACAACTATAGCTTCTCCTCCTGCAGATGCGGTAAATTCCTTCTCTGCAAGCTCTTCTTGAGATTTTTCCATATCAGATTGCATTTTTTTAGCTTCTTTCATTAATTGGTTTAGATTCATTCCTCCAAATCCTCCACCCATTCCTGGGAATCCTCCTCTTTTAGACATTTAATAATTCCTCCTATCTTGTTTATTCTATAATATTAATTGGCATATCTAGGCTTTTAGCTATATCACTATAACTATCAGTTTTTGCAACAACTTCTTCGTTATTGTCCACTAGCACAACTCTCATTGGTTTGCCTAATTCTATTGATACTTGTTTAACAATTTCGCTCATATTTTCTGGTTTTTCTAATATTTCTTTTCTGAATGGTGTTAGTCCATTTTCGAAATTAATTCCTACAGTCATATCATTAATTTCATTTGCAGACGAGCTCATTAATATTGATGATAATGATATTCTTCCATCTTGCTTAATTTGATCTATAATTTTGGGCCAGTTTTGCACTTTTTCTCCTAGTTTTACACTCGTGGATTTTTTTACTTCCGGTTTCCCCTCTGGCGGCTTTTTTCCGTTTTTTTTCGTATTTTCAGTTAATGGTTCATTTTTTTCTTGAGCTGTTTGCATTAATGTTATCTGTTTCTCAAGTCTGTTTATCTTATATTTAAGATCTTCTACTTCTTTCGAATTTATCCCTGAGGAATTACCCTCATTACTATTCGTCGGGTCCTTTACTACATCGTTGCAAAGTTTTATTATTTCTACTTGGAACATTATCATCTTTTGAGATGACCACTTCATGTCATTTTGCAAATTCGATAATTCATATATAATTGAAATCAATCTTTCTTTAGTTGTATTATCGGCTAATTGTTTAATTTCGTTTTTCTCTTTATCACTATAGATTTCTAATTGTGTGTTTGTTTTATAAATTAGTATATCTTTTACATATTTTATTATTTCCCATAAAAAGTTACTTATGTCTTTTCCTTCTGCAATAACCTCATTTATCGTCTGTAATGCTATATCTGTGTTCTTTTCTAATATACCTTTCGTTATTTTATTAACACTCTCTGTCTTCGGAATTCCAACTAATTCTTTCACTAATTCTTCAGTTATTTTCTCTTCCTCTAGCATACATCTTTCTAATATACTGAGTGCATCTCTCATTGCACCTTCAGCCAATATTGAAATTAGTTTTTTTGCTTCTGGAGTAATATCAATTTTACTCTGGTCGCATACAAAATTTAACCTTTTTTCTATATTATCATTTGATATTTTTTTAAAGTCAAATCTTTGACACCTAGATAATATTGTCGCAGGAAGTTTTTGAGGTTCTGTAGTCGCCAATATAAATTTTACATGTGCAGGTGGTTCCTCCAGTGTTTTTAATAAAGCATTAAATGCTCCTGTTGACAACATATGAACTTCATCGATTATATATACTCTATATTTAGCAACTGTTGGCAAAAAGTTAACTTCATCTCTTATGGCTCTTACGTCTTCAACACTATTGTTCGATGCTGCATCCATTTCTACAATGTCAGTCAAAGACCCATTTAAAGCTGCTTTACAAATAGCACATTCATTGCATGGTTCTCCGTTTTTTGGATTTAAACAATTTACAGCTCTTGCAAGAATTTTAGCAGCTGAGGTTTTTCCTGTTCCTCTTCCCCCATTAAATAAATATGCATGCCCTACTCTATCATTTATAAGTTCGTTCTTTAATGTTTTTACTATATGATCTTGTCCAACCATTTCATTGAACTTAACAGGTCTAAATTCTCTATATAAAGCTATATATTCCAATCTCTTCACCCCCAAATGCTACTTAATATAGGTTGGTTAAAAGGTATGAGTTCATCTAACTTCTCTATGGAGAGCATCTCACATAAAGTAGTTCTGCTTATTGCTGCTTCCTTCCGGACCTGACAAGGTTCACAGTTCTTTATCGAGATACTTTCCATACAAAAGTTAGAATTATTCTCATACCTTTTGCATTATATAATATTTTAACTAGTTTATCAAGTAAAATATTCTTATTTTATTCTTTTAAATACTATATTACTCATATCTGTTATCTCTTTTGTTGTCGTTCCATCTTCACATAGATTATTGCAAGGGAAATTCAAGGAAATATTCGCCTTATATTTAATGCCATTTATTTGAATAATAAAATCAAAATTTACTTGGAATTTGATTTCTTCTTCATTAGTTCCTATTTTTGTATTTAGCGTGCTATCATGTTTTAGTTCTATATCTTCATTAGAATTAAAATTTCCTATTTTTGTGTTTGAAAATCTTAGTACTGCAGAGCCACCTTGGCTACCTATTTCTAAAGTTTTAGGGTTGCTCGTTTTTCCACCTTTATATTCTAGTTTTTCTTCTACCCTATAAGAATCGTCATATAAAAATGTTCTACCTTCAACACTGCTCGGCATATATGTTTTAACTATTCCTTTTACAGGTTTTTTTATAATATTTATATTTTCTATTGCTACAGCTTCAATAAATTCATCATCTTTTGATGTTTTTTTATCTATGAAAAAGTAGACATCATTATTTTGGTTTACGGTTAGATTCCACTTTGCCGTTTCTTCAACATTTTCAGTATTCTGCTCTCCTTCGGCTGTACTTATTATTGTTATTTTAGACAGTTGGTATGGCATATTTTTTTCGGATTGAACTTGATTTTGTGTATCAATCATTTTTACGGCAATTATTACAATTAGCAATACACTAATTGCAGTAAT
>CAMGAZ010000075.1 GCA_946008205.1 uncultured Clostridium sp.
ATTTTCTATATTATTTAATGAGGTATTTATCGTCTCTATTTCAATGGTCTCACTTGTCTGAGTATTCTCCTCTACATTTTCATTTTTTTCATTTTCTAATTGTTCACTATTCTCAGTAGAATCTTGTGACGTTTTTTCCTCCTCTTCGGAATCTTCTTGTATTACGTTGTTTTCTTCTATATCCTGACTCATTTCTACTTTTATTAATTTATTCTTCAAATACAAAACAGTTGTTATAATAAACATTGTCATATTTCCTATTAATATTTTGATATTGTCTAGTGCTTTATAATAGTGCCATTGTACTGTGCCTATTGGCATATTCATCAGTTTAGCTATTTCTTTAAATGATAGTTGTCCTAATATTTTTAGAGATACTATCTCTTGTTCCTTTTTATCAAGCTTATCTATTATTCTATTATATTTATCATTATCTATTATATTTTCTATATCCTTGCAGTCTTTTGACACATTATAAATAGAGTCAATATCAATATCTTCTTTTAGTTTTCTTAGTTTTGTAATTGTCTCATTTTTTGTAACAGTATACAACCAACTGGCTTCTTTGTTATCTGGCAATTTAATTTCGGGTAGCTCAAATATTTTGGTAAAAACATTTTGCATTACATCTTCACTATTTTCTTTATTTTTTAGTATCGAAAATGCAATTTTATAAACCAGTTGATTATATCTCTTATATAATACCTCGAAAGCTGTTCTACTACCTTGCTTTATTCCTTGAAATAATTCATGTAATTCTTTTTTATTTATATAAATGATATTTTCCTCTTTTATTACATGCTAACATAAATTGGCTAAAAAATAAATATTCTATTTAATGTTATAAAGAAAAATCTCTAACTATCTCAATTTATTAATTAAAAGTCTTATAAAATATTCATATGGATTTCTACTTACTTGTGATGCTGTTATCCCAACACCTTCCACATATTTTAGATTTTCTAATATTTCTTCCTCTTGTCTTGCATTCACTTGTATTACAAAAGCATCTCTAAATGGGTTATCTTCCTCCCATCCATCTACTAGATATTCTTTATTGGATAAATTACTTCTTGTCTCTTCTAAATACTCTTCTTTCGTTTTAAATCTTATTTCTCCATCATATTTTGACTCTATCTTTTTTCTAATGTTTTCTACTTCTTCTTGTGTTGCTTCTTTACTTATAAAAATTTCTAAATCAGCTTTTTGATTCTCATATTTTATTAGTACTAATAAATTAAACAATATTATCACTGTTATTAAGATTAGAACTACTTTTATTATTATATTTTTCTTTGATATTTTTGTATTTATCTTTTTTAGATAGTCTATCTCTTTTTCATTCTTTTCTTCTTTAGGTGTATCCTCCTGAATGTCCTTTAATGCATCTTGACATTCTTCACAATTTGCCAAATGCTTTTCTACTAATTCTTTAGAAGATTTTCTCAAAGTTTCATCATTATATCCAAATAATAAATCCTGCACTATTTCACATTCCTTTTTCATTATTATTCTCCTCCTTCAATTTCTGCTTTCCACGAAAAAAAGTTACTCTCGCCCAATTTGCTGTTTTTCCTGTAATTTCTGCTATCTCTTCATAATTAAAGTCTCCTAAAATTCTTAAATACATTACATTTCTGAATTCTTCATCCAGTTTTTGCATCTTTTTAAATAATTCCATTTTTTCTTCTTGTCTACATATCTTTTCTTCTATTTCTTCGTTTGTAATTAATACTTCATTTAGTTCATCTATAGGAATTTCTTTATTTCTTTTATCTTTTTTTATTTTTCCATACCATATGTACTTTGCAATCTGACATAGCCATGTTGAAATTTTACATTCACCGCTTAAATTTATTTATGTCTTTTACTGCCACTAAAAAAGTTTCTTGGACAATTTCTTCTGATATGTCTTCATTTCCTGTTAAGCAGAATATATATTTATATACTATACCTGCATAATTTTGATATATTTCTTCAATATTCTGCATAACTCATCCTCCTTTCACTCTATTAGTGTATAAATACCTTGTTTTATTACAAATATATAAATTTTACTTTAAATATTTTATTTCGAAGGTTGTTCCTTTTCCAACTTCAGAGTCAACTTTTATATATCCATTTTCCTGTTCAATTATGGTTTTAGCAAGAGATAATCCTATTCCAATACTATTATCAGAAGATTTTTTGGCTTTATAAAATCTATCAAATATATGTTTTATATCTTTTTTATCAATTCCTTCTCCTTCATCTCTAATTTTTATTTTTACAAATACACTATTGTTTTCAACATCTATATGTATTGTGCCATTGTCGCGGCTGTGCTCAATCGCATTTTTTATTATGTTTGTAAGAGCTTCCAATTGCCAATTATAATCAGCTTTTATTATTGTATCATCATCAATTTTCTGTTCTATTTTAATATTTTTTATGGCTAATAAAATATACAACTTTGAGTTCACATTTTTTATTAGTTTTTTCACATTTACTTCTTGGTCATTCATTTTAATAGCACCTGCATCAAATTTTGCAAGTTTTAATAATGATATAGCCAAAGAAGAAATCCAGTCTATTTGTTTACTAATGTCTTCTATAAATTCTTCTCTTGTTTTTCTATCCATATCTGGATTATCTTCAATATTGTCTAGCATTATCCTTATTGATGTAAGAGGTGTTTTTATTTGATGTGATATATCTGCTAAAGAATTACTTAAATTAATTTTTTCTTGCTCACTGTTTTCTGCTGTTTCTCTTAACAATACTGTAGTTTTATATAGTTCATTTTTTAATTTTGAAAGTTCATCTTCACAATTTTCCTTAATTTTCAATTCATAGTTTCCACTATTTATTTCATTTAGATATTTGTTTATCTTTTTTACTTCTCGTTCTTTTTTTCTATTATATATAAGAACTATGGTCAATATCAATATTCCAAAAACACAAATTACAACAATGTTAAATTTCATATTGCTGTACATTTCATTTTCTAGTTTTTTTATATATGATAAATTATTTGTATATCCGTATTTTTTTAATATTTTCATCTTTTCTTTTTGCTCATTTGTATTTTCTATATCATTTATTATTTTGATTATATGTTCTTCTGAAGTCTCTGGATATTTTTCCATTATCTCATCTATAAAATTAGAAATTGTTTCATTTACTATTTTTTCATATTTTTTATTTTGAATTGTAATCACGATAAAAAAGCCTAATATTGCAATAAATATTAAAGCTATTCCAGGAATTATTATTTTCTTAATGCTTGTTTTATTTATCATATTTACTCCTATTTATCTACTCTATATCCTATTCCTTTGATTGTTTTTATTACATCATTTTCGCCTAATTTTGCTCTTATCCTCTTTACATATACAGTAAGCGTATTATCATTTACAAAATTTCCTGCTACATCCCATATCTTGTCCAATATGTTATCTCTGGTCATGGTTTTGCCCATGTTTGAAAATAGCAAGACTAATATTTTATACTCTAGTGCGGTGAAAATCACTTCTTTGTCATTAACATGCACTCTAGAAGCATCTAAATCTATGATAATATTGCCTGCTCTAAGTGTATTCGTACTTTCTCTTTCATATCTCCTTAGTATATTGTTTATTCTTGATATTAACTCTCTTGTTCTAAATGGTTTTATAACATAATCATCTGCTCCTAAATCAAATCCTTTTACAACATCTTGTTCTTCATCTTTTGCAGTTAAAAATATTACTGGAATTTTCATGTTTTGCTTTATATACCTACATAGCTCAAAGCCATTTCCATCAGGAAGCATTACATCTAATATAATTAAATTATATTCATTAGAACATAGTTTATCTTTTGAAGTTTTAAAATCCTTTGCTATTTCAACTTCAAATTTTTCCTGCTCTAATGAATATTTTAGTCCCTTTATTATAGCTTCATTATCCTCAATTAATAATATTTTTTTCATCGACAAATTCCTCGTTTACATTCTTTGATATTGGCCATTACGGTTATACATTTGTAAGTAATTCGTATATATTCCAGTTGTAGATATAGTTATAAATTTTATTGAATATATATCACAATATACTAAACTATCATTTTCAAATGATCTTAGCAAAATATAGCTTGCTCCAACATCTTCTAATACTCCAATTCTATCTACTAAATTGTTTGTTCCAATTAAGAACTCTACTCTCATAAGTTTTCCTATTTGCTCTCTTAAAAAGGCTGGCGTATAAATAGGATTTCTTAATGTCTCTGGCCAGCCTCCTTGTTGGCTTGCATCAATTTGCCTATTTTCTATTAATTTATTTTCCAACTTTTCCTCCTTATTAATTATGTTTTACTATATAGAGGTGTTGGTCTATAAAAACAATGTTCCCCCATTCTCGTATGCAGTGTTCCAGAACCGTTTGCAGGGAATGTGCTGCCACAAGACGGTCTGTATGGATTTAAATACCATAAGCAATTATCTATTTCATTTAATCTATTTCCAGCTAGAGCCCAGTCTGCAATATAATAGTGTAAATCTGTTGGAACCATGTTATATATATTTTGACTGTTATAACTCCCTCTAATTGTCTCTCTTGCGCAGTCAAATTGTCCTTCTTGAAATAATATGTTTCGTATATTTCCACCTTGGGATACTCTTGCGTATTCTCCATCTGGCACATTTACTCTATTCATAATAACACTGGCAACAGCTTTCATTCCATTGTCACCTTCTCCGACCAGCTTCGCATTGTACCATTCTAGCAATCAATTCTCTGTCTGAATATGCCATAACTCATACACCTCTTATGTCTATTATATTAAGAGGAAAACTGTTTTGTTACATATAACTCTATTGCTTAGCAACTTTCTTTTCTCTAAATGTATTTACTATAACTACAATTACACTTACTATTATAAGTAAGTAGAAGTTTACTCCTCTGCTTAGAAGCATTGCACTACTAATTGTTGCTTCTGGAAATGCTTTTTTAAAGATTCCTAAAAATCCTCCTTCGCTTACTCCAACAGCGCCAGGTGATGGTATTCCAGATACAGTTGCATATAAAACTGCTTGTAGAGTTAGAATTTGCCAAATATTATATGTGTTTAGTCCAAATGCTAAATATACCCAGTATGTAACACTGTAATACGCTAATAGCTGTACAGCTGTAGTTAATAGAGTTTTTACCATTAATAATTTATGTTCTTTTATATATATAGCACTTGTTTGATAAGAGGCAAGCTCTTTCTCCAATTTTTCTTGCTTTTCTTCAATATTACGAATCCTAAAGAACTTTAGTACTTTCACTGAAAATTTAATTAGCCCTTCAGATAGTCTTTTTGAAAATATAGCTATTACTAGTAAAGCCAAAGCACTTGAGTTTAGTGCTATTCCTAAAATGAATAAATAGATTAATCCATTTTTTAGTACATCAAAATGTATTATTGCACTTATTATTCCAAAGGATATTGAAATAATTTGGAAGCTACAAAGTTGCATTAATAATGTTAGTGTAGAATGTGCCACAGATATATTATCTTTGTGCATATAATATATTTCCATTGGTTGGCCGCCACTTGCCGCAGGTGTTATGGCGCTAAAGAAGAAACCTGATAATGTATATTTAATTGCACTAAAAAAGGATACCTTCTCTTCTAGTTCTTTTAAAATTCTTCTTATGTTTATAGCCTCACAACTAACATAAATGCACATTGCCAATATTCCTAAAAGTATAAACTCTTTCTTTACTGTCTTCAAAATACTAGACATTTGTGAAAAGTCTTGGTCTTTTAATACCAAGTAAAAAGTTAATATTATTAGCAAAATAAAAATTATTAAGTTAGTTATTATCTTCCTTATTTTATTGTTTTTCTCCATATTATCTCCATTTTTTAATTGCTTTCATTTTTCTTTATCATTTTAAGTTGTTTTATTTAACTCTAATGCCAAGTATTTTTGCTAGTTCTATTGCTTGCATTTCATTTACAATAGCTCCTCTAAGGTCTTTCAGATTTAAAGTTATTCCTTCTATATTAGAGTTTGTGAAGTCAATATTGTTTAAATCAGTATTAAATAAATTTACTAGCATTAAGTTATCTTCATAAAATTTTATATTTTTAAATTTAACGTTTTCTAAAGTTGCTGATTCAAGATTTGATTTACTAATTTTGACATCTTTAAATTTTGATAAACTAAAATTGGCATACTTGGCCATTGTTTCTTTTATTTCAATATTTCCAATGGTTCCATGTTTTCTCCTATTTTTATTCTATGTGTTAATATGTCTCAAATATTTCTTTTACTTTTGGTAATAGATAATGACTACCACCTTTTCCTTTTACATTTTCTACCATGCTTACAATAAGTAATGAATTTTCATCATTTTCTCCTACGTTAAAAGCATTGAACCATCCTATTTCAGTTCCATCTTTATCGTCTTTAGATTGTTTAATTTCTGCTGTTCCAGTTTTTCCTGCAATTGTTTTTCCTTCTATTTTTGCAGAATGAGCTGTACCATTTGGATTTTCTACAACTTGTACTAAGTCATCTCTTATTGTATCTGCTGCTTCTTTTGAAAAAGCTTCTTTTTTGTAATATGTTGCTGTATCCGAGCTTGCATTTCCTTTATACTCTATGTATGGCATAATCATGTTTCCTTCATTTACGAAACTTGAATATACCATTGCCATATGTATTGGGTTAACAAGCACTTCTCCTTGGCCATATCCCGAGTTTGCAAGCTGTGTTTCATTTGTAAAGTTCTCGCTATTAGAATATGATGATTTGCTCATTGTTTGTGCAAATTTTATTTCATCTCCAAAGCCAATATTTTTTAGTAATGATATAAATTTTTCACTTCCTATTTTTAGAGCTGCTTTTGCAAAATAAATATTATCTGAATATATTAATGCATTTCTTAAATTTGCAGCACCGCTGTATGTTGTAAGAGTTGTAATATAAAAGTCTCCCCATGAAC
>CAMGAZ010000076.1 GCA_946008205.1 uncultured Clostridium sp.
AGTATACCAGAAAAGTTATTTGCAAATTGCCCTAATGTAACAATTTTTTTTGGAGAGTTCTATAATTGTAGAGGCTTAACAGGAAGTATACCAGAGAACTTATTTGCAAAATGTCCTAATGTAACTGGCTTTTATTATACTTTTTATTATTGCAATGAATTGACAGGAAGTATACCAGAAAAGTTATTTGCAAATTGCCCTAATGTAACAATTTTTTTTGGAGTGTTCTATCATTGTAGCGGCTTAACAGGAAGTATACCAGAGAACTTATTTGCAAAATGCCCTAATGCAACTGACTTTACGGCAACATTTTCATCATGTAGTGGACTAACGGGAAGTATACCAGAAAATTTATTCGCGAATTGCCCTAATATTGAGAAACTAGGAAGTACGAGTTCAGATCCCGTGACATATGGAACTTTTTCATATTGTACCGGACTAACGGGCAATGCACCGGACTTTTGGAATACAACAAGTGCTACAACTCATAGTTATTGTTTTTATAAATGCACTCAATTAGGAAATTATGCCGACATTCCAGATGATTGGAAATAAAAACTTAAAAAATTTTATTAAACCTTGTAAAATTGTGTATAACTTGATATACTATATATTAAATAGAATAAAAACTATTTGATTAAATAATAATAAAATGTGGAGGTATTATTATGGAAAAAGATGAAAATTTAAAAGAAAGCGAAAATATTAATGAAAGAGAGATAACTATTGAGAGCACAGATGGAGAAACAAGTAATATACAAATAGCAGATGATGTTGTTGCAGTTATAGCCGGTAAAGCTGTATCAGAAGCACCAGGAGTATATGCAATGGCAGGAGGATTTGCAGGAGGAATATCCGAAGTTTTAAGTGGTAAAAAGAATCTATCAAAAGGTATAAAAGTTGATGTTGGAGAAAAAGAAACAAAAATTGATGTTAATATCATTGTAGAATATGGATCTAGAATTCCAGATGTTGCTTTTGATATTCAAAATAGAGTAAAAACAGCAGTTGAAGGAATGACTGGATTAAAAGTTATAGCGGTTAACGTACATGTTCAAGGTGTTAACACAGAAGCTGCAGAAGAAGAAAAAGAAGAAGCAGATGCAGAAAAATAAATAATTTAATACTTATAAGGCACGTTTTCTCTCGTGCCTTTACATAAGTATATGGAGGTATTATATGAAATTTATAGACAAGGTTATATTATGTGTATTCTCAGTTATGATTTTACTAATATCAGTCTTATCATGCTTTTTAATATTTGGTTGGATTGATACAACTAATTTCCATCTTCTTATGACAGAAATGTTAGCTGATAAAACAACATGTAATATACTATTAGGATTAAATGCTATATTTATTATATTAGCAATAAAAGGAATATTCTTCGAGTCAAAAACAGAGGAAGAAAAAAATTTTAACAACGGAATATTGTTAGAAAACGATGATGGCAAATTATTAATAACAAAAGAAACCTTGACAAGTATTGTTAATTCAGTTGTATCAGGGTTTGAAAGTGTAAAAGGTCAACAGTCTAAAATAATATTAGACGAAAATAACGATTTATCAATATTGTTAACTATAGAAGTATCTGATAATGCGGTTATAAAAGAATTGAGCAATAATATCCAGATACGTGTAAAAGATGCAATAAAAAAATCTTTAGATGTAGAAGTTAAAAGTTTAGATATAAAAATTAAGAATATGGTTGTACCATTAAGTGAAACAAAAGATGCATAATAAGAATTAATAAATAATTTGGAGGCTAATTATGGATGAAATTAAAAGGTTTCTAAGAACATATGGCGGAGCAATAATTGGAGCATTAATAGCTATTTTAATATTATGTACTCACCTATATAATGTTATAATTTGGGTAGTATTTGTATGCTTAGGAATATTCTTAGGGAACTATGTACAACACAATAAAACTGAAGTAAAAGAAAAAATAAAAAATTTCATAGATAGATTATAGTAAGGGGAAAGCAATGGAAGAGATGTCAAGAAGAGAACTTGCATTTTGCTATGTGTACAGCCAAGAAATACAAGGTCAAAATAGCAAGTCTCAGGTAAAATTATTTTTGGATAGTACAGAAGTAGAAGATGGACGAGCAAGAGAATATGTAAAAGAAATTGCTAGTGGCATTAAGGAAAACGATGAAGAAATTACAAATATGATAGCAAAAAATCTTAAATCAGGTTGGACTATAGATAGAATATCTACAGTAGATTTAGCTTTATTAAAGCTTGCTATATATGAGATAAAATATAAACAAGTACCTTTTAAAATAATAATAAATGAAGTTGTGAATATGGCAAAAAAATATGGAGAAGAAACATCACCTGCTTTTATAAATGGAGTGCTTGCGAATATTGTTGTAGAAAATGATAATGGAAAATAGTGAAAACAAAAAAGGGACTACACATAAGAGAGGTTAAAAAATAATGGATTACAATCCAATTACAGTAACAGATTTAAATAAATACATAAAAGATAAAATTGATAATGATGAAATGTTAAATAATGTGCTAGTAAAAGGCGAAATATCAAACTTTAAAAATCACTATACTGGACATATGTATTTTACTCTAAAAGACGAAAATTCACTAATTAAATGTGTAATGTTTAAAAGCTACACTACACATTTAACTTTTATGCCAAAAGATGGAATGAAAGTAATGATATTAGGAAGCGTGTCAGTATTTGAACGTGATGGAGTTTATCAAATTTATGCCAAAGCGATGAAAGAAGACGGACTAGGAAGTCTTTATACTGCATATGAAGAATTAAAGAAAAAATTAGAACAAGAAGGGCTTTTTGCACAGGAACATAAAAAGAAAATCCCTTTTATGCCTAAGACTATAGGAGTATTAACGTCTAATACAGGAGCTGTAATAAGAGATATAATAAATGTAAGTACAAGAAGAAATCCTAATGTTCATATTAGACTATATCCTGTACCAGTGCAAGGACCTGGGGCGGCAGAGAAAATCTCTGAAGGCATAAAGTTTATGAATGAAAATAAACTAGCAGATGTCTTAATTATCGGTAGAGGCGGTGGTTCATTAGAAGATTTATGGCCATTTAACGAAGAAATAGTAGCTAGAAGCATTTACGATTCAGAAATTCCAATAATATCTGCCGTAGGACATGAAACTGATTTTACAATAGCGGATTTTGTCGCTGATTTAAGAGCCCCAACACCATCAGCTGCAGCAGAATTAGCAGTAGCAAATATAGATGATGTTAAAGAAAGCTTACATATGTATAACAATATATATAAAGTAGCTTTAAAAAAGAAAATAGAATTAATGAGACTATCATATGAAAAATGCATGTCTAGACCAGCATTTAAAAACCCAACGCAAAAAATCAACGAGAAATACATGTTAATAGACATGAAAGTAAAAACACTACAAAACAGCATTCAATTAAAACTTAAAGAAGCGAGAACAAACTTTGTAAAAGAAACAACAAAATTAGATTCGCTAAGCCCTTTAAAAACGCTAACGAGAGGCTATAGCATTGTTACAAATGCTGAAAATGGCAAAATTATTAAATCAATTAAAGACTTACGCAAAAACGACAATGTAAAAATAAGGCTGAGCGATGGCGAAGTAAATGGGACCATTAGGGACGGTTCTTAATGGTCCCACCTGTCCCTGAATGGTTCAATTAATGAATAGGAGATTTATGATGAGTGAAGATATAAATTTTGAAGATGCAATGAAAAAACTAGAAGGAATAGCAAATGAATTAGAAAAAGGTGATTTGACTTTAGACGAATCTGTAAGAAAATTTGAAGATGGTATAAATTTATCAAAAAAATGTAATGAATTTTTAGATAATGCAGAAAAGAAAATTACAATGCTTATAAATAATGGTGAAGAAATAAAAGAAGAAAATTTTATACCAAAAGAAGATTAGCATAGAAGATATCGGTAATAATATATTTTAATGGGAGATAACAGTGGAAAAGATTATAAATTTTTATATGCAATATAGATACTTAATAGTTCC
Source organism: uncultured Clostridium sp. (assembly GCA_946008205.1). Classification (GTDB taxonomy): domain Bacteria; phylum Bacillota; class Clostridia; order TANB77; family CAG-508; genus CAG-245. The sequence goes on from CAMGAZ010000076.1 coordinate 4,022, forward strand.
ATTTTTAACATGGGTTGGAATCCAATTGTTTAAAGTTATTTGGGACTTAGTTGAGACAAAGAAGTTAAATATTAAAAGACTATGGGGAGCTGGTGGCATGCCAAGTGCTCACTCGGCAGTTGTTATTTCAATAACAACAATGATTGGAAGAAGCCAAGGAATAACATCTCCAATATTTGCTATAGCTGCTGTATTTTCTTTAGTGGTATTATATGATGCTTGTGGAGTAAGATATGAAACCGGTAAACAAGCGCATGTATTAAATACAATAATGAGCAATCCAGATTTTGAACTTTCTAATATGAATTTTAATGGTAAGTTAGAAGAGCTTGTAGGGCATACACCATTTCAAGTTGCTGTAGGCGCACTAATAGGATTAATAATAGGTTTGATTTTTTAAAAATAATCTTAAAGGAGGATGTTTATGGAGGATATAGACATTGCAAGAAATACTAAATTAAAAGACATAACTGAGATAGCTAAAAAAGTTGGAATTAACGATGAAGAAGTAGAACAGTATGGAAAGTATAAGGCAAAAATAGATAGTAAAAAAATATCTGACAGATTAAAAAATAAAAAAGATGGAAAATTAATTTTAGTAACTTCAATCAACCCTACTCCTTTAGGAGAAGGGAAAACTACGATGGCAATAGGATTAGCGGATGGATTGACTAGAATTGGTGAAAAAGCCATATTAGCTTTAAGAGAGCCATCACTAGGACCAGTATTTGGAATTAAAGGTGGGGCAACAGGTGGAGGATATGCACAAGTTGCACCAATGGAAGATATAAATCTGCACTTTACTGGAGATATCCATGCTATTACATCTGCAAATGACTTATTGGCTGCAATGATAGACAATCATATATATTTTGGAAATGAACTGGGATTTGAAAAAGTAACATGGAAAAGATGCGTAGATTTAAATGATAGGCAGCTAAGAAAAATTGAGACGGGATTATCGGGAGAAAAGAACATAATACAAAGAGAAGATGGATTTGATATATCTGTTGCTTCAGAGATAATGGCAATTTTATGCCTATCCACAGACATAAAAGATTTAAAAAGACGAATTGCTAACATTATAGTGGGATATAATAAAGAAAATGAACCTATTACAGCTCATGATTTACATGCAGAAGGAGCACTAACTGTTTTATTAAAAGATGCTATTAATCCTAATTTGGTACAAACATTAGAACATACTCCTGCAATAATACATGGAGGTCCGTTTGCAAATATTGCCCATGGATGCAACAGTATAATTGCAACGAAAACAGCAATGAAACTTGCTGACTATACTATAACAGAAGCTGGATTCGGATCGGATTTAGGCGCAGAAAAATTCTTAGATATAAAATGCAGAAAAGCAAATCTAAAGCCAGATGCTGTTGTATGTGTAGCAACAATAAGAGCACTAAAATACCATGGTGGTCAGGCTAAAGAAGAAGTTAAACAAGAGAATCTTGAAGCACTATCAAATGGATTGCATAATTTAAATAGACACTTGGATAACCTAAAAAACAAATTTGGATTAAATGTTATAGTTGCGATAAATAAATTTAGTACTGATACTGATGCAGAAATAGAACTACTTAGCTTTATCGGTAGAATATTTAGATGAAGCTATAAAACAATTTAATAAAATAGAAAAAATGGGATATTCAAAATTACCTGTATGCATAGCAAAAACACAATATTCTTTCTCTGACGACGCAAAGAACTTAGAATGCAAGGAACCATTCACTCTACATGTAAACGAGATTTTACTAAAAGCAGGAGCAGAATTTATAGTAGCAATCACTGGAAAAATAATGACAATGCCAGGACTACCAAAAGTTCCAGCTGCAGAGAAAATAGATATAGATGAAAATGGAAATATAGTAGGAATTTTTTAATCATGTATAAATTCACCAATTAAAGGAATAATAACTTTAAGAGGTGGATTTTTTATGCTTAATGAGAGATATAAAAAAGCAGTTGCTATAGTATCGATTCTATTAATTATATTTATATCATATAATATATTCTTTACAAATGATAGTATATTTGCATTATCGAAGTATGGCTCAAGAGGAGCAGAAGTAACTCAAATACAAACAAAGTTAAAAAGATGGGGGTATTATAACGGAAATATTGACGGGATATATGGCTCACAAACATTAGCCGCTGTAAAGTATTTCCAAAGAAAAAATGTACTAACGGTCGATGGGATTGCAGGAAAGAAAACTCTAGAAGCGATGGGAATATTTAACTCTTCAGGAAACTCTAACTCAAGTAATAGTACAAGCAGTAGCGACTTGAATCTATTGGCGAGGGTCGTATATAGTGAGTCTAGAGGAGAACCGTATGCTGGACAAGTCGCTGTTGCTGCAGTTGTATTAAATAGAGTAAAAAGTAGTTCCTTTCCGAATACAATATCCGGAGTAGTATATCAACAAGGAGCGTTTACAGCTGTATCAGATGGACAAATAAACCTAAGCCCAAATCAAACGGCTTATAATGCAGCAAGAGATGCTCTAAATGGCTGGGACCCATGTTATGGAGCAATATATTACTTTAATCCAAATACTGCAACGAATGCTTGGATATGGTCAAGACCACATGTAATAACAATAGGAAAGCACAGATTTTGTAAATAAATTTAATATATAATCATATAAACAATAATTTGCTTGACAAACACATAACATATTGATAAGATAAAGTAGCAATACCATTAGGAGGCTACAATGATTCTTTACCCGAAAAGTTACTTTAATAATATACTAGAAATTGATAATGATTTTTTAGACAAAAATAAAATAAGATATATTTTTTTAGATATAGACAATACAATTTTAGATACTGAAAATAATATTGT
>CAMGAZ010000077.1 GCA_946008205.1 uncultured Clostridium sp.
TATATTTTGGGTAGTTGGTGTTACTATTGTTGTTCCTATGCTGGTCTTTTTAATTCCACTATTGTAATTAGAATTTGTTTGATTATTGTATTTTCCATATTGACTTTGATAACCATTATAAATTTGGTCAAAGTTAACAACATTTGTATTTGCATTATTAGCATTATACGTTTGAGGGGTTGGAGCAGCAGAGACATCTTGTACATTTGATTGTAATGATCGAATATTATTTGCATTTTGTGTATTTGTATTTTGTGTAGTACTTGCTATTTGAGGTTGTATCTGAATAGGAATTGTTATTGGATTAATTGTGTTATTATTTTGAGCTGGTACTGCTTGCATGCTTGCTTGTACTCCATTATTTGAACTTACTTTGTCAACATTAGCTACTGGATTATTAGTAGCAGGAATTATCGTATTTGCCATTAATTTTTCTCCTTTCACTTGTTATAAATATTATTTAGTTTTTCTTTCCAGTTATATATTGTAGATTCTTCACTATTGCTTAAATCAAAAGTATTTATTCCAATGTTTCTATTTAATAAAACTTTCCAATGTTCTAGCGTTTTGTCTACAGTTTCATATAATGGATAGTTACCTTTATTTACTACATTTAATTGCTTTGCCCATTCTTTTAATGTATCTTGGTTTGTTGAATATTGTCTAAAATACATGCTATCTTGGGTGCGTTCTATCTATTCTTTCCATTGCATAGATAGTAATATCTCCTTCCCCATAAATCTCAAATGTATAGCTGTCTACATTTTGCATATCATTTGGTATTAATACACATTCCGTTCTATTCTTTCCGATAGGCAAAGCATTTTGTATTTCTTTTGTTTTTCCATCATTCGTTATAATTTTTATATTTACTATTCCATCTAAATCGTAGTTAAACCATAATTGCGAAAGCGACTTCTTTTTACTTAATACTCCATTCTTAAACTCTTTTGTTTTTAAATAAAATGATATAGGTTTCTTATATACAACGTCATTTGAATCTGTAAATTCATCTTGACCATATGTTTGTATATATTCTTGGCCATCTTTTCTTCCTCCTGTCAACTCGTATATTGTTCCATTAGCAGTTAGTGCGTATATTGGATTAGGCGTTTGACTAAAGTTTAAATCCGCATAAGAGTCACATATATTTATATAATACAATTCATCTTTAATACTTTCTGGTTGTAATTCTTTAGTCCATTTTCTTAATCTTTGGTCAAAAACTAAAAAGTATTTATAATCTGGAAACCAAAAATAAATTTTATTTTCACTTGCTGCAACAGATACGTTTTTCGCTTCATTTATTGTTAAACCATATATAAATTGCTTAATTCCTCCAGTAACGCCATTATTTCCTGTAGGCTCACCTATAGCTCTGATAGAACTTCCATCATATTCGTATATGTTACGCCCATATAACCAATATAAAAGACTATTATGAACCTTAATTGTACATTGGTCATAACAGCCTATATTATTATCTAATGAAACACATGTATATGAATCAGTTTGCCCTGCTATTACATTTGATCCATAGTATAAATGCATATTCTGCTCACTAAAAACTATTAACTTATCGTCAAAACTTACAAGCCCTGTAATTTGATTGCAGTTTTCTACTCTATCTTCTCTACTATTTTCAGTACTAGCCCAATCCATTGGATCTTGTAAAGCAGAAAAATATAGCATATTGCCTTGACTTGCTATCATTCTATTTTTATGGTAACACATATGTTCAAATGTAATCCCTTCTGGCATAGGTACTATTTCTGGTATGTTTACAGAGGATAGAGGAAGTTTGTGCCTTGTTGGCGTTACTCCCTCTCCATACAATATTAAATATTCGTTATTCCCATCTGCGTAGTATACATGTCTAAACTTAGTTCCATTTATTCCTTGAGCAATTACAGATCCTGTCATATCCTTTAATTGTTCTCCCTGTATATAGAATAGATATTTTATACCAGCTACTCCAAAGTATTTTATATTTTCTCCCTTTAATCCTGGATTTTTCATCATTGTTCTACCAATTTTAGTTCTTATAGCTGGATACTTATCTAGGCACATATTATACATATCTTGGCATTCATCATCTTGAATATTTTGAGGAGGATAGATATTTGAAATACCGCCAGCTAAATAGTTTATTTGATTATTACTTTTAACTTGTACGTTTTGTAAATATTGGTTTTGCTGCATCTTTATCTCCTCCTTTTGGGTGTATTTATTGTTCTTATAATTGGGTATCTTTGTTGCTGTTCGTTTTTGCTTTCATTAGCTTTTTGAACTAAGTTGTTGTATAGCAATATGTATTCATTGGCAAGCTCAATATCTGGATTATGTCCTGACATAGCAATAATAGACATTACATTATATTTAACTAAGTCCACATAATTATCATCTATTTCTATATAATCATCTAGTGACGTTACCATTTTAGGCTTTTTCATATAATATATATCTATTTTTCTGACATCTTTTGGCATTGGATATAGTCCAATAGTTCCTTCCCTACCATCATAGTATCCTGGCTCACTCATCTTATCATTTGGCAAGTATGAAATTAATTCTTTAAAATTTCCCCAATCATAAGGATTGTTTTCGTCTCTAGCTTTATCTGAAATAGTAACACTGTTTATCATATCTATACTGCAATCTTCTGGTAATACATATTGTTCCTGACCGCTTCTAGTGGTAAATGAATATTTGCTTTGAATTGCTAAATCTTTATAAATTTTTTTCATGGTTTCATTTATCCATAAAAATAGACTATCTTCATCATACGAATGAGGAAGTCTTATTTTTATGTCGTTTAATACCTGTCTTACTGTTGTTCTACTTACTATCGACATGTGCACACCTCCTATTTAGCTCTAATTATGTATTTTGTTGTATCATTTCCTGTACTTAGACTTGGAACTGTAAATGTTTCTGCAATGCTATTTACTCCATTTAATGCTTCATATAAACTTGTATAATCAGCATAATTAATTGTTTGACCATTACATTCTAAATAATTATTAGGTACTGTTTGTCCTGCATAAAGTATAATCCCGCCAACTGGAACTAATGCACTAGAGCTTGCCTGTGCCTCATTCCACAAGTCTGGAAATTGCCTTATTTCAACATCTTTTATGAATGCATCAGCATTATTTCCAATAAATATTACTTCATTTGTTTTGAATAAATTATTTGAGTAGTAGTAATTTCCCTTAGGCACAAATATATATTTTGCACCCACTTCTATTGCATCATATATAGCTTGTTGCAAATTTAATCTATTATCAGTCATTCCATCTCCAACAACGTTATAGTTTTGAAGCGGAACTATTCCGAATGTATAGAAAAATAAATCTTTTAATTCTTGCATTTTTAATTCTTGTATCATTCTGTTACCTCCATTGTTCCAGTTTCTGGTATTCCCTTATAACCTATATATGTTTTATCTTTCTTTACATCTTCTTGTTTTGCTGTTAGAACACCAGGATCATATATATTAGAATAAAACATTTGCCCATTATAATTTAATCCTATTAATTTCTTGTCATCTGGAGTCCCATAATATAAAGCAGTTTTCAAATCTTCGAAATTAGAGAATGTTGTATAATCTGGCAAGGCTTTTAACTTTATCCCTTGATAATGTTCACTATATGTATCTTCATATAAGCATGTTATTGAATCAGTTGGATTAAATCCGCTAAATTCATATATTCTTGCATTAACGTACTCACCTTCTAAATCACTAAGGTATATCAAATACTTGCAAGTTTTATCGAAAAGATAATCTTGCCCATATGAGCTAATAGATGGTACTTCAAGCCCAGTCTCTATAATAGATATATTTCCACTAGAATAATCTATAATGACATTATAAAGTTTAGTATTATTTATTGCGTATAATGCATTTTCTGAAAAAATAGTATTGTAATCAACGTAGGTCGTTTTTAAGATGTCTTTCCCTGATGAATCTAGTACTACAACTTTCTCCCATATATAACCTGTTAGTGTTCCATTATAAGAACGCAAAACAATTATTCTCGAGTTGTTAATAAATTGCATTCCAACCATGTAATTAGATTCTTTGTCTATATCTAATTCAGAAAAATCCGCATTAAAAGTACGATAGTTAAACAATGTAACCATCTTGACTATTTGATCTGATGCTACTGCAAATTTCATATAATCCGATGAACTAAATGCTATTTTTAGCAATCTACATTCATCGGTAGCTGTAGATACTATTTTATAATGGTTTAATTCTATCGAAGTATGAGTTTCGCCATCAATCTCATAAGTTGTTTCCTTATTCTCTAATTTAATAGTTCCATACATAGTATGAACTCTATATACATAAATATAATAACTATATACGTCTGCATCTGTTATTGTGCTAGATTTTTTTCTTACTCCTATTGCTAAATTACAATCATAAGCAGAAAAATTTGTGTCACTATTCATTACAGAAAATTCCATACAAGATACTTCCAAGTCATCATTTAATTCTATTCCTAAATCTGAAAGTGTATATTCTGGAGTTAATAAGTCTCCCTCTTGATTTTTTATAATAACGTAAATATTTTCACCATTATTAGCACGCATAATTATTTTTTGATTAGTGCTATCATATTCTGCCATGATTCTTCTATCACATGAGATAGCAAAAACGTTTGGATATGAATCATAACAAATCTTTCTTTCAAAAGAACCGTCTTTTATGCCATAAACTAATCCAACTGTAGCTCCTATTGGGTATGGGTTGCTTGGATTTTCTTCATAATAATTAGGGGTCTTTAATGTTCCATAAATTTTATTTCCGTTAGCATATGCACTATAGCCAGAGAGTATTTTAGATGCATCAGCTGTTGCATCGCTTGTATCTACGTATCCTTCTGGAATTTCTCCAGGAGTTGTTGTACTAATTTGCTTTATATTGTTTGCCATTGTCTGGAAAGTATCACTAGCAGAGCTTGTAACTCCTTTGTCAGTAATAGCCTCTGCTATTTTAGACTTACCATCACTGACAGATTGAAAAAGTTCATTTTGATTATTATTTAATGTATCAATAGCAGAATTAACATCTTCAAAATTACTATTTACATCATTTACTAAATTTTGCACTTTATTATCTGTATAGTTTTTTTGTTCTGTTGCATTAGAATTTATTTTATTAGTTAAATTTGTATTTAATGCTGTTATATCTGATGTTTTAGCAAAATCGCTAAAATCTTGATTTCGTACTAAACTATTAGCATATTCTTTGGCTGTTTCTAAATTTGCGTTGTCCTGATTCTCTATATATTCTTTTAAAATTTGTTCTTTATTATTATGGTAATCGTGTACATATTGATGTGTTGCAAAATCTTCTGCTGGTATTCCGCCTAAGTGGTTAGAATCATTTGCAAGATTTGCATCTGTTTTACCTTGTGATGAACTATTGCCTTTACTTATTTTCTCATAAGATGTATCCATATTGCCCTCCTTTTATAAAAATAAGGGGAAGCTTAATTACTTTGCCTCCCCTATTTGTTGCATAAATTTTAATTACACACCTTTAGATCCTACTAGTCCTCTCCAATCACAGTATCCGACGTCGAATCTTGTGTATCCATACATATTATAATCCATTTGGTCTTGGATTTTTTCGCTACCGAATATTGGCTCTTCTCTTCTTAAGAATAACAAGTTATCAAAAGAAGTATCCTGGATAAACCAAGGTTTTGTTGCACCTGTTGAGTCTGATAAATAATCCCAAACTACAACTTCCATATTTGGTATTGTGTTAATATCATTTAAGCTTGAACCAGCTTGCTTGATAGAATTTATTATTGCTTTTGCAGTAAACTCTAATTCTGGACAAACTACTAATTGCTTAGCAGATGCAGATATTATAATTCCAGCTTCGTCTTTTTGCTGACGCATTAATGTCATTGCTTTCTTTAAATTTTCATCTGTTAAAGCTCCACTTACTAGGTTTGAGCAAGTAGCACTTGAGTTAATTAATGGGTGGTCTTCAGCGAATAGTGCTTTACCATCATATCCTACGTTATCGAATCCACCAGATATAACTTTTGATGTTTCTGTTTCCTCAGTGGCTCTTAATCCTCTACCTAATCCTTTGGCAGAACCACCTTTACCGATACCTTTCATTACATTATAAAGGTCGTCTTGTACAAGTTCCCAAGTTAATTGGTAAGCCTTGTCATATCTTTTTGCTTCAAAAGATGCAACTTCTCCCTCATCAAACTTGTCATGGTTGAACTTACTTCCTTCTGTATTTTGTGCCCATAAACCAAAAGCTCCTAGATGTGGATAGCTTTGTGTTTTAGCATTCATTTTCTCCGTTTTAAATATTTTCTTGTACACCATTGGTACTTCGTTATAAGACTCAAAGAATATTTTTTTGTGAACTGGTGTTAATAGTTCAGCAAAATTCGCTCTTGTCATCATTGCTGCTGTTGTTGGCATAATTAAATCACTCCTATATTTTTAAATTTTAGTAAATACAGGAAAAATAAAATCACTTTGCTTTTTTCTTTAAATAACTATCATATTGCTTAATAGAATCTGCATTTTTAGCAGCTAAATAATCGTTTATATCAATTCCTGCAAGCTTAGCCATGGCAATCTCAGAGGAAGTTGCTTTAGGTTTATCCTTTGCATCTTCTACTGCTCCACCTGCTGTAGAATTAACATTTCCTAAGATTTCTTTTCTAGCTTGATTATTTTGCATTTTTGCTTCTACTTTGCGTTCTATTTCACTGTTAGTATTAATAGTTTTGGTTTTGTTGTAATTAATTGCATAATAAGATTGTTCGATAGTTAGGCC
>CAMGAZ010000078.1 GCA_946008205.1 uncultured Clostridium sp.
CGGTATTCCATTTTGGCGGCGTTACGAACCTGATTACTGGTCTTGACGTTTCTAGCCATGTTCTCAACGTTGCTTTGCTGATCTCCTATCACGCCTTCAGTCATATCTATTAATACGTCAAAGCCATTGCTTCTCAGAAAATCAAGTTGTTCTTTGTTAAGCTCTTGTCCATTTATGATACTGTTTAATAAATTTTTCTTTGCCTGATTTATTAAAGCTTCGCGAACTGAAAACAATCCTTGACTTCTCAATTCCGGTTTGAGTATGCTTACTGTTTTCTTTAATGCATTAACGCCAGCAGTTATGGCTTCTTCGTAATTTTTTTGCTTTAGACTATCTAAATCATTTGCATATTGTTTCATCAAACGCTCGGCAATATCTGGATCTATAATCATTTCGATATCGTTTCTGTCATTAACTACTTTACCAAATTTAAACAAGTTATTTTGCAGCTGTTCACTAGCGGCATTAATCTTGTCTGGATCAGTATTTTTAACAATATCTTCAATCGCGCTTTTTGTTGTAGAAACTAATTCTACATAGCCGGCTAATTTATCTGCATCAGAATGCTTTGCAGACAAAAAGCCTTCTTTGGCGGCTTCCTGCAAGAAATCTAGTGCTTTGATTTCTCTTGATGTAAGCCTCATGTTTTGAGCGGCTTCGCCAAATATATCGCCAAGCTTAGGACTTCTTAGGTTCTGGACAAGCATATTAATCGTTGTAAACGGAGTATCGATTTCACCAGTTGCGATTCTCATATTTCTCGTAAAGTGAACCGCTTTTGGTTGCATAAGATTCTGATATGAATTAACGCCTTTTTTAATGACATTTAATTCTTCTTCAGAAAAATTAGCTACATTTGTGGAATCTTCCAAGAATGTTTTAGCATACTGTCTATAATCATTGTCTAATAATGTAGAAATATCTAAACCTGGAGATTGTGCTTGAATTGCAGAAGCCATCTGTATTTTACTTTTTTCCCAGTCTGAACGCCAACTATTTATGGTGTCTATATCTACATAATCTTTGCTTCTCACGTAAACGGTTTTATTTATCGAGTGATCTAATGCTTTGGCGCGCTCTTTATTTATATTCTCATTATACTCTGGTAATGCAAGTTGATTCTCAGCACCTAAACCTTGATACTGCTTACTTGTAAACTCTCCATAAGTATCCATTAACATGCTTTTGCTATGGATATCTTGTAATCTTTGTGCTCTTAATTGTGCATCTAAATAATCAACTTTTTCATCAGAAAGCATTGCCAAGCTGTTCGCGTCGACGAATTTACCATTCTGGCCTCTGGAGCCTAAAATGTAAGCTGCAACGCTATCGCCATCGGCGTCCTGTTTCATTCCATGAGCTAAGATGTCAGATGTAAGAATACTTCCTTTTGTTACATCATCTGAAAAATATAATCTAGCTGCAACTGTTGATCTATGATAATCGTTAGGATCACGATGGATAAATATATCAACGCCTTCAGTTTTAGCTCTTTTAAGCCACTGATTTTTACTAATTCCTAGATCTTTAAAATATTCATCAGTAAAGCCATACTTAGAAAGATCTGCAGTACTTGCAACAGCAAAGCCAACTTTGTTTCCTTCTCTGTAAGATTCTTTTAAGCTTTTTCCGTTATATTTAAATTTTGAGAATGGGTCTATTTTATCTCTTAGCACCCATTCGCTTTTATCATTTTTCATTGTCCATGAATTTGTATCAAATACATAAGACAATGAACGATTTGCCATATCTACACGAGAATGGATTCTGTTACCCATAACTACATTTTCTTTTAAAGAAGCTTCCATATAGTTGGTATAGCTATTATTATATTCTTCAATAGCTGTACCAATACTGTTTCTTGTGCTTTTGATTTTTTCTTCTAAAAGTCTTCTGTCGTCGTCAGAGTTAAATTCTCCTTTTTGCTGTATTGCCAAAAGTGATTTTAACTCTTCTCTTTTTCTAAATATATTTTGAGATTTCGACTGATATTCTTTTAATTCAATATCTCCAAACGGTTTATCTTTTACATCGTCAGCAGTAAATCGTGGAGTTCTGCCGGGAATTACTATTTCACCGGTTCCAGTATTAGTGTAGTTACGTAAAAAGGCTTCGTCAAGACCTAAATCTTTGTCTGTGAAATCTACGACATAATTGTTTCTCCAAAGTGCATCGGGATTATTCATAAAGCCTATTCTGTTACCTTTGTAATCCCAGGCTATCTCACTAGCTTTTGCTTTTTTAAAACCATACCTGTTGGCAATATCTTCAGCTACATTTTCTCTTCCTTCGAAAATTGCTTTGCTAAGTTTCTGTCCAGCAATAACATCTTGTCCATGGATAACATCTTCGATATATTCTTTAGATACTGGGACTTTTTGCCCGATATCGTTTATTATTCTGCGATATATATTTATTTGTCTATCGGTTGCACCGAGCATTTCCGGATTAAAAACTGTTTCACCGTCTACAAATGTTCTTGCATATGCTGCGTTAAAATCTTTACCCCATAACGTTTGTCCTTGAAGGTCTTTTTTTATTTCCCAACCAAGTTTTGCTTTTTCATTTTTGTCTATAACATCATCAAAAGTTTGGAAAAATTCTTTTTCTTTTCCATCTCTTACCATGTTGTTATAAACGCGTTCCATTTCGTTCTGATCCCAAATCTGGCTGGTTAATGTTCTTAATGTACGATCATCGAACTTCGGTTTTTTGTCAAATTCTGTAGGAACTTTTTGGATACCTATTTTTGCGTTATAGAAACCGTCTTTGCCAATTACTTCTAGTCCATTACGAGTTTGAACTTTGGTAAGTTTATCGAAATTTACTCCGTAACCATTTTCAGGTAATTGAATTGAACCGTCATCACGAATTCTGATATCTTTTCCATCATCAAACTCAATTGCAGTTTTGATTTCGGCAACAGCTTTGTCTGCTGCGTCTTTGACATTATTGCCTTCTTTTATGAATTTATTTTTAAGATCATTATATGTTTTCAAGAATTCCTTATTTACTTCGCCATGTTTATACATGTCTTTAAATTCTTGTGATACATATTCCGCTCCGAAAGTTCTTTTGAAAGCGTCCTCCATCATGTTTCTTTGTTGTTCCAAGACTTCACTTATTGGATTTAGAGTTTCAATTATGGTTCCATCTTCTGCAACTATTTTTTCTGTGCCCAAAAGTTCTTTCAAAAATGTTTTATTTTCTTCTATAAGATCAAATATTGGATTTTCCAGTTTATTTTGAGCTATATCGTCATAAATTTCTTTTGCCAAAAATGCATTTCCAAAATCAATTCCTGTAGCCTTTTGAAGACGTTTTATTGCATTAGAGTTGAGAAAATTAGCTATTCTTGTATCTTTTATGTCATTTAATTTGGTATAAACAATTGCAGTTTCATGTTTGCCACTTGTAGTAGAATTCTTGATCTTTAGATTTGTAGGCAAAACAACTGGTTCTGCAACTAATCTCTTATTTAATAATGTGTCTGCAACTTTACGATAATCTTCTGCACTTTGAATATCTCTACCAAGTATTTTATTTGCATTTTTATATACAATATCGTCTACTTCGTTTTGATCTAGTATGATATCTCTACCTTCACCAAGTAGGTATTTTTCCGCTACAATACTTGGTCTTGAGGTCTCTTTAACAGTTTCTTCATCAAACTGGCTAAATTGAGAGATAAAAGCATGGTTGGCTTTATAAAAACGGCCGCGCCCATATTTTAATTCATATCTTCCGGTTTCTTTATTTAATTCAATAGAATCCTTAAATGCTTCTTGCGTTGTTTCTTCCGTTACTGGCGCAATTTTTCTACCTTCACGATATCCTGATTTCTCAAGAACAGAACCAACGATTGCTGCACCACCTTCTGTTGGATTAAACATTGCGTTCAAACGTCGTGCTAATTTGCTATTAATTGTGCCACGTTTTTCTGCTTCATCAATCAGTCTTATTTTGTCACCATTATTGATTTCTCTAGCTTTTAAGTTAATTCCACTAGTAACTTGTTCTTCGCTAATTTTACTATTTACTACATCGTCATTGGTTTGGATATTTTCCGGAGAATAATAGTTCCCTAATCTGTCAGCCTTTAGCGTTATACTGCTTTCTTCGACATGAAGAGAACTGGAAGCAACGTTTTCATTAAGATCATTTACACTTCTATATGTCGGCATTGCACTTACATTCATTTTTGAAAGCGCTGTATCTTTTAATTCTGTGCCAAACCGATAAATTTGGTCTCCAAATTTTGCTTCGGTTTTTATTGTTCCGTCATTAAATAGATTAATAATAGAACTTCTAACTGCTTCAGTAAGCATTATTTTTTCTTGATCAGAATCTAATGCTTTAATAATTCTCTTTACATCAGCTCTCTCAGTTTTTAAGCTTTTAAGATAATTTACTATATTTTTTCTCTTTTTGGAGTTCGTAAAAGCATCTTCTATAGAAATGTATGTATTGGTTCGATAATCTTTTTGCAAGCTTGCAGCTAGAATGTCATTATTTCTAATAGCTTCTTTAGCTTGAGTAACAATTCTGGAAACTATTGCTTCTTTTCGTTTTCCTGTAGCTTCAGCTTCTCCTAACTCTTTCTGTAACCATTTTAATTTTTCAGTACCTTTATCAATGGCTGTTTCTATTTTCCAAACACCATTTGCATCCAGCTCTCCAGTTAGCGTGGTTGCATAAGAAACGCCGTTTAGACTTGTGTAGCTTGCACCACCAGAAGCTTTAAGCTTAGGAATACATTCTGTTATATCTATAGCTTCGCCACCGAAAGATACCATTATTCTTCCATTGTCGTTTTTATAAATTTGGCCGCCTGATTTTTTTATGCTATCTATTAGGGTTTCATTGTATTTTTTTACAGAGCTAACTTGCTGTTGAAACAAATTTAATCGTTTGCCATAAGCATCTCCATCAGAATTTTTAAGTTCTTCTATCTGCTTTTGATAATCTTTGATGATACTTGTTTCATCGCTATCTCCAAAAGAAAATTTATTTATAGTTCCTTTAGGATCATTAAATTCTTTTACACCAACATCTACTCTGTCTTTTAATCCTTTTACAATAGCTTTGTTTTTTTCAGCAGTATTCGAACGTATAAATACGAAACTTTTTGCTATATTTTGGTGTGGAATGGTGACCGGTTTTAAATCAATATTAGCATTGTCATATTCGTTTAGTAAGGCACTAAATCTTTCTACAATTTCAAGCGGACTTAGTTTTCTTTCATCAGTCAAAAGTTTTTGAATTTCTTCGATCGGTGTTGATAAAGTATGATAATTTTCAGATGGTAAGCTATCTATAAATTCCTTTACAATACCAATTTTGCCTATTTCATCAAGCCCATCTATATTTGTATTTGCAGCTTTATAAATAGAATCAAGCATTTTATATGGACTGTTAGTTTTTAAATTAACAATTCCAGAGTTAAGACGTACGTTCTTTACTCCTCTGCGTCTTAGATAATTAGACATCTTAAATGCCATTGTTCCATCATCTGTTCTCCAATCTCCTATTGGCTTCATGCCAATATCCATCATGCTACCACCAGAAGAATTGGCTAAAAGTCCAAGGCCAGCTTTCATTTTAATAATGTCGTTGCTGGTATGCTTTCCACCGCCCCATGATTTTATCCAAGCGACGCCTGAAGAATCTGGATTTACAGTTTTTGCAAAAAAAAGAGAATTGTCAGCCCATCCAGTGTTATAAATTCCATTGATTTTAAATAGATTTTGCCAAGTTCTTATGTCTCGATACCCTCCACCCAAAGCATTATTGACAAACTTTTCGGTTTCTTTGGTAAGCTTGACTCCATTCAAAACATTTTGAAAATCTTTAATATTAACTTTTGATGGATTACTTTGCATAAGTTCTATGTATTCACGAAGTTTATCAATATGCAACTGAGCTGGATTTGCGTTAGATATTTCGGCCAAAGCAATGCCTTTTTCTAATGAATTAAAATGACCTTGTTCTATACCTCTTCCGGCATTTTCAGCAGTTTTTCTTTCAAAACTACCGCTCATTTTTTTCATTAATTCTTCAAGTGTTACAACGTGACCATCGTAATCCAATTCGCTTTGCGCTAGATTTGTTCTATAAGTTCTTTCGAAAAAATCATATCCTGCAGGTGTTAAAGTTGGAATTCCGTTTTTATCATCAATTCCAATTATATCCATTGATTCTGATAATTTGCGCTCTGCTTCTTCTATTGGTAAATATACAGTTGTGCTATACTTAGTTTTTTCAAGATATTCTTCACTTTTTGATGTTATAGGATTTAATTGAATTGCAACAACGCCTTGGGTATTGTCAAACCCTTGTCTTCCTCTGCCTATTTGATCAAAGAAACCTTTACTTGCATCATTTCTTTCAATGTATTGTACTTTATTAACACTATAAATAGTTTTGTCATTCCACATTGATGGGAAAAAATCTGTTTCTTCCTGTATATTTGTTATTATTTGATTTCTTTTTTTATCAACTCCAAGTACACCTACTACGCCATCAGAATAATATACCTGTTTTCCGTTTGTACTCATAGCATACATTGATAAGTCGGTTGATAATCCATATAATCCACCGTTGATTTTGGGGACAATATACATTTTTGCGTCTGATGTTCCATTAAATATGTTTGCTACCTGTTTATTAATATCATTATCCATATGATAATCATATGTAGCTTTAACAAATTCATCTTCCATGTCTGTAAAAGCATTTGGAATAAATTTGACCTTACCATTTTCATCTATATGCAAACCAGAAATTTCAGCTGATTGTGTTGAGTCAACCATTGT
>CAMGAZ010000079.1 GCA_946008205.1 uncultured Clostridium sp.
TTTTTATCTTCTATTGTTTGTGCTCTTGGAATTCCAACGGTATAGTTGCGACTATCAATACTAATTACATAACCATCACTGAGGCGAATCATTCTTGCGTTTCTCCGTTCAATTCATTTTGTATTGTTTCAGAATCTTCATTCTTATCATCATCACGATTTAGCGCTTTGCCACAGAATTTTTCCAACCTCTTAAAGATACGTTCGTACTCTCGATGAGAGCAATTGGGTTTATGCCATGGCGCAATCATCTGTAGAACAGTCTGACACGCAACGCGATAACCAAGGATCATAGACTGGCCGCGTTCCTTTGTTAAAAAGTCACCGATAGCCTTCTTGATTTCTTCCTGACTCATTTCTGATGTATCAATTTCAGCTACGGCCTCATCAATTTCGTTGTTTAGATTCCTATTTTCTTCCATGTAGATTCTCCCTCCAGTTTTTGGAATATATACAGTATAGCACATTAATTTTGTATTGTCAAGGCCCTGAGAAATTTTTTTCAGAGCCTGACAACTGTTAAAATTTTATGCCATATTTCTTCTTTGCAACATCTGTAAGCCACTGATTGTATGACTTGATTTTACTTACAATCATTTTATCTTCGCCTTCTTTTTTACCAAGGATAGCTACCTGTTGACCTTTTACAATTAAATCTTGAAACTTTTGTAATGCATCTGACCAGATCGTGACTTCAATCAAACCGTCGCCAGAATAAATATTAGCAAATGCAAATTGATTTCCTGTTTTAGTTTTCTTCTTTTGAATCTTAGAGATAATGCCCACGATGACACACTTATCACCATCTTCATATGAAGTAAAATCATCAAGTATCTCATAAGCTTTAGCAAATGGGTTCTCGTCTGATACAAAGATTTGCAGAGTTTCGAACTCCCAAAACGCCTCATCTTTTAGATATTTTTCATTGCATTCATCAATGTATTTTTGATATTTTTCATTTTGTTCCTCTTCGAACTTAACTTTCTTCTTGCAATTGTAGATTTCAAGTACTCGTTCTTTATCAACTTTACGGCCAATCATATACTGGCTGGTGTCAATATTCCATTCCATAAGCAACTTCATTTTTGTCGGCAATGATGCAACTGGTTTATATTCACTTCGCTGATACATGGAATTAAGATATTTAATTAGAAACTTCTTTTTATTTTTTGTTGGAATCGCACCAGACTTCACAAGAGAGATAATTTGTGCTTTTGTCGGTTGTACTCGTTCTACAAAATTATTAAAGTTTGTAAATCTACCATTGGTGTCGCGTTCGTTAATAATGGTTTCTGTAAGGGTCGAACCAATTCCAGTAATTGCTGATAGCCCAAACAGAATCTTTCCATTAACAACAGAAAAGTTCATGCCTGAATTATTAATGTTTGGCGGCAAAATTTCTACACCGAATTGTCTTGCATCAAGAACAATTTTATTTACTTTACCTGCTTTATCTTTATTAAGATTAAGCATTGCTTTAAAAAATGCTACTGGGTGATGCGCCTTAAGATACGCGGTTTGCATACAAATTACAGCGTAAGCCGCAGCATGCGACTTGTTAAACCCATATCCGCCCTTTGTGGACAATTCTTCTCTTATTTTGTCGGCTATGTCTTTCGAATAACCATTGTTTAAAATTTCTTGATGTAGCAGTTCAACTTCCACTTTAACTTTTTCAGGTTGTTTCTTTGCAAGACATTTACGCATCCTATCGGCACCAGCGTCACTTCTGCCGCCAAATATTTTTGTAAGTCTCATACTCTGCTCTTGATAAATATTTTGTCCGTATGTCTTATCAAAAATTTGAGCCATGTCTGAATGAATATAATGGATACTACTTGGATTATTTTTACCCTCAATGTATCCATCTATTGCTGGCATAGCGTCGGGACGATACAAAGCAACAAGAGCGGTTAAATTCTCCAAAGAACGTGGTTGCAATCTTGTAATCAAATCTTTCATCCCAGCGCTTTCTATCTGGAACAAAGAGTCTGTTTTACCACTACAAATTAAATCAAAAATTGCTTCGTCATGTTCAAATGCTGGATTATTAATATCAATTTCCCATGGGTCAATATTATCTTCTTGCATAGCTTCATTGATTGCAATTAGTGAGGCGACTCCTAAGCAATCGTATTTGACTAAGGAAATTTTCTCATCCATTACCTTATCAACAGAGATAACATGTTCTCCATTTTGGCCACGCCTTATTCCAATATAATGGTCATACGAGTTCCTACATACGATAACTCCTCCTGCATGGATTCCATAACCACGAGGGCGATTTGTTATATGCCCTGCGATATTTAATAGTTCTTTATATTTCTGGTTATCTGCTATCTCTTTATTATTTACCAGACATTCTTCCCAACTATCTTGGATAAACCCCTTGCTAATTCGCTCCATTTCTTTATATGGGAATCCAAGTAATTTGCCAATATCTCTAATGCTTGTGATTGGAGAAGTATAGACAATATTCATAACCTGAACAACTCTATCTTCGCCATATTTATTAGTTAGGTAATCAATAACTTTCGCACGATCACTTACATCAACATCAACATCAGGAAGATCTTTTCTTTCGATAGTAAGGAAACGACCAAAATCAAGATCATATTTAATTGAATCAAGATTAGTAATGCCGAGCAAGAAGCAAACTTCTGAACCACAAGCTGAACCCCTACCTGGTCCAACTATAACACCATTGTTATGACACCAATTAATATAATCTACAAGGATTAGAAAGTAATCACAAAAATCCTTCTTTTCAATAACGTAAAGCTCTTCTTCAATTCTTTTTTTATAAATATCTTGCTTTTCTTGCGACCATTTATCCATACCCTTACGAGCATACCCTTGCCACGTCAAGTCACGTAAGTACTCAGCAGAGCTAGAATATTTATCTGGAATATCAATTTTAGGTAGTTCTGGCTCGTGCCATGGCATATCTACCTCTTCACACAAATCCGCAACCAAATCTGTATTCTTAAGACATTCACAGACTGCATCATATCCAATTTGTTTATCAAGCACATCATGGATTTCGTTGTCAGACATAAAATAACATCCGCTGTAGATTTCAGATGCAGTCTCTTTATCTTGAGCAATACGAAGAAAATAATCTTGATAATATAAGTCTTCTTTTGTGGCTGCATGAACGTCATTAGTTACTACTACTGGTGTATTTGTGTCTGCAGCTAGGCGTATAATTTTTTGATTATACGCCTGCTGTTCTTCGTTATCATGTGCTTGAATTTCTAAAAAATAATATGGAAACAAAGACCTATATTCTTTTACCATCTCTACACATGTATTATAGTCCTCTGTGCGAGATAGCCTACTAGCAAGACATGCAGAAAGAACAATGAGGTTTTCCGCGCACTCTTTTGCAATATCGTAACGCGTTACACGAGGTTTATAATAGAACCCATGTAAATGTCCAAGCGTAGAAATGCGATTAATTGCACGACGACCTTCTTCATTACGTGCAATAATAATCATATGGTAGTATTTATTGTTCTGATCTTTAATTTCTCGATCTTCACATTCATATGCCTCGATACCGAATAATTGTTTTACGGTTGGGTATTTACTTTTAAGTTCAGCATAGTATGGGTGAGAAGTCAGTTCGCCATGCTCTGTGATTGCTAGAGCTTTCAACCCAAGTTCAGAAGCACGTTTAAGATTTTCTTCTGGTGAACTGTAGCCATCTAGAATGCTAAAAATATGAGTGACAATGTAATTGACTACTCATTAGGCATCGCCCCCTTTCATACTATTTACGAATGAAAATTCTTTATGATATTTATCTTCTGCGTATTGTCTTGCTTTTACAGCATCTTCATAATTATTAAACTTTCCAAGTTCTATCCGTTGTTTCTCAACTGTGATATATGCTCTCCACTTTTCTTGCCTCTTTTCCCAAGAAACACCTATCGAACCAGAAGTATTATTATTTTGCATTTTCCTATTGTATTGATTTTTTGAAACTGTACAAACTCTAAGATTTGAAATTCTATTATCTCCTGTTATATGATTTTTATGGTCTACGACATGCTCGTCATCACAATTTGTTAAAAATCTATGCATTAATGTCAATTTTCCATCTACATATCCAGCAAGATAACCTTGCTTGGTATACCACCAACTGTGCTCTTGCAATTTTGTAATATTACCTACATCTACAAAAAACTGTTCTCCCGCCGAAGTATATCCGACGGCAATGTTATCTACTATATCAAATAGTGTTTCTTTTTTTCGAGATTTGGACGTTTGTTCTTTTGCATAGCATCCACATGATTGAGTATGTAACCTTTGTAGATTACTGCTTGTTACAATTACATGGTTGCGTTCCAGACAAGAACATTCACATTCCCATAAAATATCACCACCGCTTGATCGTCCAACATCTCGAAGTGCAGTTAGTCTTCCAAACTGTTGACCCGTTAAATCCTTATATTTTCTTCCCAACACGCATCACCTATATCTTTAGCTTTATATTATAGTCCGTCATATTTTTTCACGGAATTTCTTATTTTCTTCCCTCTTCTTCTTACGCTCCATTGTTAACTGTTTATGTTCGTCACAACACCAATAAGTATTGTGTTTACCAGCATGTTTTACAACCATCGTGTCAATAGGAAACTTTTTCTTGCACCAAGCACATGTTTTCTTCTCTGCCATATATATCACTCCATTCATTTTGTACTATCTATCATCTGGCTCTTTGCCGCTTCAAGTGTATTCTTCACCAACATAGCTACAGTCATCGGCCCACATCCTCCTGGGACAGGTGTAATAGCGGTGGTTTTATCTTTCACATTCTCAAAGTCTACATCACCGCACAATTTACCATTTTCATCTCTATTAATGCCCACATCAATTACAACTGCACCATCTTTAACCATATCTCGTGTAATAAATTTTGGTTTGCCAACTGCCGTAATTAGAATATCGGCAGTGCGAGTTAT
Source organism: uncultured Clostridium sp. (assembly GCA_946008205.1). Classification (GTDB taxonomy): domain Bacteria; phylum Bacillota; class Clostridia; order TANB77; family CAG-508; genus CAG-245. The sequence goes on from CAMGAZ010000079.1 coordinate 4,970, forward strand.
ATAATACAAATTCTGTGTTTTAGAATGACACACTGTAACGGTTGAATTTCTTTCAAGCATCAACGCAGCTACAGGCTTGCCTACAATATTGCTTCTTCCAACTATAACGCAATGCTTACCAGCAATGTCGATATTATAATAATCTAGTAATTCAATAACACCTATTGCGGTGCATGGGGCAATATCATACTGCCCAAGCCACAGTTTCCCTGTGTTAATCGCAGTAAACCCATCAACGTCTTTTTCAGGATTAATTCGCTCAATAACCATATCGGTATTAATATGCCTAGGTAGTGGCAATTGAACAAGAATACCATCTACATAATTGTAATTATTTAGACGATCAATCAAACTCAATAATTCATCTTCTGATGTGTTTTCTGGCAATCTGTATTCAAGAGACTGAATCCCAATAAGTTTACACGCTTTCTTTTTATTATTGACGTAAACTTTTGACGCAGAATTATCACCAACAATAACTACCGCAAGTGTAACGTCTTTGCCAAGAGATTTAATTTCCTCTTTTACTTGTAATTTAATCTTTTCAGCAACTTCTTTCCCATTTATTAACTGATACATTACTTATATCTCACTTTCTTAATTTCCCATTTTTAACAGATATCTTTGTTTTTTTAAAATCTTTAAGCATTTCTTCAAATGGCTTATTTGCAGTAGAATGTTTTTCAGTAATGGTAAGATCCTCTCTCTGCCTAGGCGTATAAGTTCTTGCTTCTTGAGTTGCACGAAGTTTTGCAGAGTTACCCTGAATAGACTGGATTTTGCTTTTAAATGCTTGCCCTTGCTGGCTATTAAAATAGTCATAAATATCTTTGAGCAATTCATTTTCTTCTTTGGCAGTTCTCCTACGAATGCGAGTTTCGCGAATAGCTTTGTACACAAGATATCCTTTGTACATATCTTTTGGCTCTGAAAGTTCCGCTTCATGGTTCAAGTCATTCAACTCCTCTTCGCACTGTTTAATAATATCAACATTCATTTCATAGTTTTTGATTACACTCTGAAATATTTCTACAATCGTGCTACTATAATTATTAACTATATTGTTAGCCATATCTGTACCCTTTCATCGTTCATTTATTGTAAGTAACGCCGCTACTATAAACCCGATTAGTGAGCCAACCGCCAAGCAGACAAATCCTATAATTACATATCCCACATTTTCACTCCCCATTCATTTTGTACTGTCAATATTGTACTCACTAGCTATTGATTTGTCAAGACTAAATGGGTGTACAGCAAACCATATACACCCATTTTACATTCATCGTTTTTCTAATGTTTCTTCCAAATCATAAAGCGCCATAGTGTCATTATTCCAAACAGCAGTAGTGACATAGTCCCAAAATTCTTCATCTTCACAATGTTCAAGCAGATTCAAAAGCAGTTCCGCAGTTTCAATAATTTCACGTTTAAGTTCCATAATCAATACCTCTTTCTTTCTATTTTTTATAGGCTACCGTCTTCCGGGTTTCCCATCATGTCTGGACTGGTCTGCATATCATATTCCCATTGCATTCTGTAGTTATACTCTTCCTCGGTTTCACCATAGCTACAAAAACCATTTTTATCCATCTGTATGATTGCCATATCTTCCCCTGTTGGCCATTTAAGCCGACGACACAACCCAGAATAATTAGAATTACTTTTGTAATACGTACAATCTTTGCATCGCGTCACAAATACTGCATCAACTGCATGCTGATTTTCAATGAACTTCCTGAACGATTCTACAGATATACGCTTGTCGTCCTCTGTTC
>CAMGAZ010000080.1 GCA_946008205.1 uncultured Clostridium sp.
AGTGAGAAACCCCAATATATCTTCATTTGATAAACATGATAAGGTAAATTATGCTGTTACGAAAGCTGATTTTCTTATGGATAAAGAAAAAAGAAAAGTAACATTAAGTTTGACAATAGATACAGAAATATGTCCTGTGTTAGATTATTTTGAAATATTTATGGACAGGACAATGATGAGCAAGTATGCAGCTAAATATTTAAATGTAAGATATGAGTTAATTATTAATGGAACCAAGCTATTATAGAAAATATTAAATAATGGAGGAAAAGAAATTGAAAATAACAAAACAAGGTAAAGAATCAATAAAATTATTAGGAAATATACTAACAGTAATAATTATTATATTGCTATCTGTAGTGTCTTTTGTAGGAATTTATGTTATAGATAAAAATTCTATGAAAAACATTATTCCGGAATATAAGCTAGGAATGGATCTTTATGGTGCAAGAAATATAGCAATAAAAGTGGACGACAGCACAGAGACAAAAAAATATGATGCTGATGGGAATTTAGTAACTGATGTATCTAGTGAAGAATATGCAGAAGAAGTAGAAGAACCAGTTAATTCTCCAGAAATGTTAACAGCAGAAAATTATAAATTAGTAAAAGACATTATAGAAGATAGGTTAAACTATATGCAAGTAGAGGGATACTTATTAAGATATGATGAATCTACTGGAGAAATTAATCTAGAACTTCCAGAAAATAGTAGTACAGATTATATAGCTCAATATACTATAACTAAGGGAGAGTTTAAAGTATCGGATAATGATACTTCAGAGGTATTGCTAACAAATGCTGATTTAAAATCAGCAAAAGTACAGTACAACACGGATTCTACTGGAACGACAGTATATTTAAGTATTGAATTTAATAAAGAAGGAACGAAAAAGTTGCAGGACATATCTAAGACATATATTAAGTCAGAAGATAGCGAAGGTAATGATACTACCAAGAAAGTAAAAATGACATTGGATGATCAAACTATAATAGCAACATATTTCCAAGACGAAATTAAAGATGGAATAATTCAATTATCAATGGGGACAAGTTCTAATTTATCAGACATTCAAACTAATTTACAACAGGCTTCTAATATAGCAGTATTTTTAAATACAAAGCCAATGCCAATAACATATAAGATGGAAGTAAATAGATTTGTATATTCCGATATAACAGAAAAGACGCTAGCATGGATTTGCATAATATTAGGCATAGTAGCTATCGTGATGGCTGTGTTTATGATTGTAAAATATAGAAGAAATGGCATAATGGGAGTAATTGCTAATATTGGATTTGCAGCAATTCTATTACTAGCACTAAGATTTGGAAATGTAATTATTAGTTTACCAGGAATATTTGCTATAGCTGTTATGATATTTATAGAGTATATAATTACAATGTTAATACTTAAGGAATATAGTAAAAAATACGATTCTGAAACTTTAGAGAAAAATATAAAAAAACTATTGGTAAGAATTTCAATCACGTTGGTTCCATTAATGGTAATGGCAGTAACATTTGCTTTAATGTCTTGGCAAGAAATAGCAAGTGTTGGAATGATATTATTCTGGGCAATCTTAATAATTGCTATATACAATATAATAATTTTGTTAGTAAGATTATTTAGTACTTCTGATAGCAAAAAGAAAGAGATAAAAGCAGAGCATAAAGACAATAAAACAAAAAACAAAACTAAAAAAGAAAAAAATAATAGTGCGAAAGTTACATCTAAAAAAGAAAATACTAAAAAGGAAAACAAATAATTTAATAATAGAAAGGAAAATATAATGAAAAAAGTAATTCAAATATTATTAATATGTTTAATAATTGCTGGCATAATAGTAATATCAACAATTGGCTTTAACGTTGGGACAAAGTACGCAGAAAATACACAAATAAATATTTATATAGGAAGTGAATTCAAAATAGAAGATATTAGAAGTATCACGGATGAGGTTTTTGGAAATACTCCTGTTATAATTCAACAAGTAGAATTATATAAAGATATGGTTCAAATTACAGTAAAAAGTGCAAATGAAGAACAAATAAGTAACTTGAATAGCAAAATAAACGAAAAATATAATTTAGAGAATGATGTTTCTGATTTGAAGATAACTAACAACCCAAATGTAAGATTGAGAAATATTGTTAAACCTTACATATTGCCAGTGGCAATAGTAAGTATAATAACAATTGCCTTTGCCATGATAGTATACAGAAAATTGGGAATATGGCAGGTATTATACGAAACTCTTATGAGCATAGTTGCTCCACAAGCTATATTGTCAAGTTTTTATGCAGTAACGAGACTACCAATAAATAGAATAACAGTAGTTATTTCTATAATCATATATGTAGCATCAATTACTTTCCCAATGATTCACTTTTCTAAGCTAAAATCACAAACGGAAAGTAAAAAAGCAGAAAAAGAATAATCAAATATAATTAACATAAAGATGTTATTAGTAATAAAATATTATTAATAACATCTTTTTTGGAGGAATATATGAGATTAAAAAATATATGTGAGAAAATGTTTTTTAGAATAGATAAGACAGATTTGCAATATGATGAAGCAATGGAAATATGCGAAAGAGAAGATGCTTTGTTGATAGATGTACGAACGCCGGACGAATATAAAGAAAAGCATATAAACGGAGCTATTAACATACCGATATATGAAATAGATAATATGAAAAATGAAATTGTAGATAAAGATAAAATTATTTTAATATATTGCAAAACAGGTAAGAGAAGCAAAATGGCAAAGGAAATATTAATGCAAAATGGATATAGAAACGTTTATACCTTTAATCCTAAACTTTAAAATAGAATTAACATTTGCATAAAAAGATAAAAGAGATAGAGAGTTCATAATTGTATATTTAACAGCACCCGGTTGCATTTACAATTTATAGAACTCTCTTTTTATGAGCCATGCTGCTTATTTAAAGCCTTATAAAATTCACAGATATTACAATCAGTGCATAGTGTAACATTGTCACCAAAAATAGTTTGCAAAGTATTAATGAAGTCATCCATTGGACCGATAAGATGGATTATAATTTTCTTGGGCAGTAGAGTAAGCAAAGAATTCAAGGCATAATCATTGGATGAAAAAGAAATATCAGATAAATAGCATTTGTCCAAATTATTTTTTGTCAAAGAAATTATATTTTTATTCTTATCTAGTAGAATAGATTCTTCGTTAACATATACTAAATGTACCAGTTCTGATTCTGGAATTTTAGAATTAATGTATAATTTAAGCATATTTATGAACTCTGTGTATTCTCTATTAATAACGAATTGATTAACGGAAAAATCAACAATGGAATCAACACATTTTATATAATCTGCAATTCGAAAAGTAATAAAACCATCCAGTATAATTGACTTATTATAGGAAAGATATCTAAGAACATCTGCCCATAAATAATGTTTTCTATCAATGATATCGTTTTCTATGGAAGAAATGTTTAGATTACTTCTACCTAATAAAATATCCTGACAATTAGTTTCAATAATATCAAAATCATCATTATCAAAATAAAAATAATTTAATAAAAGTAATTTATGAACAATAATTTGCTCATAATTTTCGATAATGCAATTAGTTATAACAGAAGACAATTCATTATAAAACTCAGGAATATTTGCACCTAAATAGTGAACGATGACATTACTATATTTAGAGAAATTTCTCTTTGTGAAAACAATGTCATCTAAATGGATGCTAGTGATATTTTTAATTAGACAATCGATTATATTTTTTTTATTTGTTTTAATGCACAAAGACACCATTGCTTTAAAACCCCCAATAAGTAATGAATCTAAATTTTTAATATTAGTATTTACTAAAAAGTATTTGATATACATATAATATTCGTAAAAAAAACAATTGTAATTTGTCCCAAAATAAATAAAACTCATATATCTATTGTGATAGATATATGAGTTTTATGATTATCTATAAATCATATAATCAATTTCTGGAAATATACAATCAATTTCCGAAATGCTTTTTAAAAAGTCTTGGTCAATTTTATCATCCTTTATTTGAAAATATAATTTTGTAAATCTGCCTATATGATCTTTGATTCGTTTCTTCGCGTAATCAACCATTGTTCCATTTGTTATAATAAATAGCCAATCACTACTCTGTGCAAGTAATAACTCGCGAGCACATTGATTTAGAGCTTGTCTTCTTAAACTGTCTTCGGGCTCGTTAGGAAATAGATTAGCAAGTTCTACCATTCTATCTCCGGCAACGTGAAGATGTCTATGAGCGTAATCATTAGTCTGGTTTAGCCAAACTTCGCTATAACCATTAGCTCCCCAGCTAGATCTACAAGGAGTTGATACTTGCATTTGAGGATATTTATCTATGTATTCGCTAGGTGTGATTAAGTCGAAATCGCATTTGTCATAATAAATCTTCTTAAATAAAGTATAGAGCCAATCTGGACCTTCATACCACCAATGACCATATAACTCAGCATCATAAGGACATAAAACTATTGGTGGATTATGTGTAAGGTTGGCAGCTTCCGTTATTTGCTTCTGCCTTGAGTCAAAGAAATGTCCAGCCTGTTTATTTATAGTATCTTGCGCCCATTGTAAATTATAATAATCTTTTGCACAATCTTTACCAGTAATTCTGTAGTATTTTATGCCTGTAGGAACGCGGGCACCATTATGCGCAATATATGGCTTTATATAATCATATGGTGCGTCATATCCTATATCTCTATACCATTCTCTGTAATTAAAGTCACCTGGGTAACCATTAATAGAACTCCAAACTTGTCTTGATGATTCTGGATCGCGACCAAACGCGACTATTCCACCAGGTGAAACTATTGGAGCAAGTGTACCATATACTGGAACTGGATTAGCATATAAGATACCATGAGTTTCTGTAATTACATATTCAATTCCAAATTCTTTTAGATATTTATCTGCTTCAGGAACATATCCACATTCAGGAAGCCAAATTCCACGAGGCTTTCTGCCAAAATATTTTTCGTAGCACTGAACACCTACTGCAATTTGAGCCCTAACAGTTTTTTCATTAACATATAAGATTGGAAAATAACCATGTGTTGCACCACAAGTTATAATTTCTAAAACACCAATATCTTGGAAATGCCTGAAACCTGAAATAATATTACAATTATAAACATCTTTAAAAACGTGCAAATCATTAGAGTATCTATCTACATAATATTGAGCTAAATTTTTTACTTGCTCATCATTAGCATTTCGAACAACTTCTTTCTTTGCAAGTTCTATATGAGTTTGCAAATATTTAATATATCTTTCTTGTAATAATTTATTGTCTAACATATTTAATAGAGGTGGTGTCATACACATGGTAAACCAAAAATAAACATGTTCCTTCTCTAATTTGCCAAAATTTAAAAGAAGCGGAATGTATGTTTCAGAAATAGCTTCAAAAAGCCATTGCTCTTCTAAATAATCTTCACTTTCTGGATGATGTACAAATGGTAAGTGGGCATGAAGTACAAAACTTACATATCCTTTTGGATTGCTTTTCATAATATATTCTCCTCTTAGGTATATTCACAATCATTTTATTTTTACAAACGTTACTTTATAAACGATTGAAAATAAAAAAGTAACGCTTCAAGAAAATATAAGTGCCAGCGCTAAAGAGGGGAGGCACTCATAAAATGTTATTATTTAAATGTAGAACCCGGATTAGACGATGATGGATTTTTTAAATCTAATTGCCAATGGTCACTATTAATCCAACTGTTCTTATTAAAGTCGCTTTGTAAATCGTACAAGTTATATATTCTTCCCATATTGCGAAGGAATGAAACAGATGTTATATCTTTAGCTGTAATAATGTTGGTCTTTACATCCTTAAAATATACTGTCTTTAAATTTTTATCAAATAAGACATGGTCGTTTGGAGAATCTATAACATTAGAAGAAGTTACATACAAATAATTATTAGTTATATCTATATGCCTTCTCTCATTATAATATTTTGGCCTACGACCAAGCTCAACTGTATACTCACAATTAGAATCATTTACATGAAGATACCAGCTGTTAGCAAAATCATCAATCTCGATCTCAAATGAATAATGCATTGTATTATTATGTATAACTAATACAGGTTTTGTATAATTAAAGAAATCTTCACCATATTGCTTTACAAAATTAGCCCTATCGTTATCTGATATATCCCAGTATATAAATAGGGTAGTAGGTGTTTGAGCAAGAACTTTCACTATAGTTTGATTATATCTATAAGGTAAATCATAATATTCTATAACTTCTATTTTATGGGTTAAATCTGTTGTAGAAGTTATGTCATCCACATCAATTTCCTTCAAAGCTTTATTTGACTTGGTTGATGTAGATTTCTTTGCGGTAGACTTCTTAGCTCTAGTCTTTTTAGTAGAAGCTTTTTTACTAGTTGTTTTTAATTCCTTTTTAGATGATACTGTTTTTGACTTACTTGTAGACTTCGCAGTTTTTGAGGTCTTAGTTGAAGCTTTTGAAGTGGCTTTTTTAGTAGAAGTTTTTTTGGCAGATGTACTTTTAGCCTTAACTGACGTTTTCTTTGCAGAATCATTCTTCAAAGCTTCTTCCTGTGCAGAAGAATTCTTTTTCTTCTCTGTATTTTCTAACTTTTTTGCTGGTTTTCTTGGCATGTTTTTCCTCCTTTGTTTTACGCTCAAATAAAATC
>CAMGAZ010000081.1 GCA_946008205.1 uncultured Clostridium sp.
AACAAACTTCTAAATACACGAATTACCCATATGAATAAATTGAAGCAAGCATTTTCTATAGAGACTTCTGTTATAACAGAGGAACAGAGAAATTTAGTAAATTATTATTGGGGGAATGACTGTATACGAACTCCTGATGAATTAAAACAGATGTGTCGTATTACACGAGACTTACATAATATAACCAGAGGAAATACTTTTTTAAATAGTATCTCTATAAAGAAAATAATGAAGAGATATCAGTCGGAAGATAAAAACCTTTATGCATTGTTACTGCATGCACTGAACTGATGCTGTTAAACATTAAGATTATATATACCTTGTAATAGTTGAGGAGATTTAAATGGATGTCTCGGTAATAAAAACACAACTTATATTTTTTCTTTTTTTTAGTGTACTGATTCTTCTGCAGTTTATTTTTCAAATGCCGAATCTGTTTAATACACTCTCTCTTTTTACTTTTTTATTCTACTTATTTCTCTTATTAAAAAATAAAAAAATAGAGACGTGTATATATTTTCAGCTATTGTTTGCTATTTTATGTGCTGTGATTCCAGAATGGTTATTTGAAATTTATCCAGTCTATCTAGCTGAACTTTCAGAGGTCTCGTATTCGACTGGTGGAATAACGCGTCAAATATTGTATCAGTTTATCCTTATTTCGACTTCGTTTTTGATATTTTCCTATCGTTTCAAGGCCATTGACATAGAAGTAAGAAAACCCTCTAAAAGAATGCTTTATATGATGTATGCATTCTTGTTTGTAATCTTTGCAATTTCACTTTATGGCTTTACAATATATGGAACTGCTATTAGTAACCAAATGTTTCGTTTTGAATATTGGAGTGATGTTGTAACAAACCCGGTGGTCAAATTGGCACATAGTTTTTATGTTATAGCATCACTCATTTTATCTATTATATATTTATGGAAGCCTCGAATTGCTATTGTGGGATTTATATTTTTACTCCTGTTTACAATTATGGGGGGGGATAAATTTACCCCATTTATGACTTATTTAATATGGTTCATCGCAGTTATCTATATAACAGGTCGTTTAAGCAAAAAGCTTTTAAAGAAAATTGCTCTTTTATTAATTTTGTTTCTTTTTATGATTTCTGTTTTAGTGGTGTACCATTACTCCGATTTATTAGGAAATACAACAATACCAGTATTTGAGTTAGTATTAGGCAGAATAGCAGCGCAAGGACAAGTTTGGTGGGGAGTTGATAAGATAGTCGAAATAAGTCTATATCCAAATGCTATTGATGACTTTTTTAAAGAAATCAGTTTGTTTTTCTCATCAGCGGATTTATATGACAAGGATTCCGTTGGTATGTATCGAGTGATGAATCTTATATCTACTAATGATCGAGTTACGAAATATCTTTTTTCGGGAATCCGATTCACCGAAGGATGGCCAGGCGTTGGGCTATGGTATTTTGGATATGTATGGCTAGCCTTGGTACAAGTTTTGGCGGGAGCTATATATGGAATTTGGGGACGATATATGTATAAAGCTATACGCTACTCAGATTTTATCATGTGTATATTGTTAATGAAATTGGGGCAGAATATTACTGAAGCTTTTGTTATGGGAAATATGTATGTTTTGTTTGGTATCTCAACGGTAATTTGCATTAGTTTAATATTTATCTATAGATGGGCTAGCAAAGCTTTTCATTATAATGGAAATAATAGGAGAGATGAAAATGTCTTTTACAATAAGTCCTAAAAAAATCAGAGTAGACAAATAGATATACAAATAGATGATATAGATGTATGACGGATCTAATTTGATGCGCTTTACTGCGAATGTCTATGCTGTAACACAAGTTGCGGATAATTCACGTTTGTTGATAGCAGGATATGATAGTAGTCTAAAAAAAGAAATGGGAATTGATGATAATGTTGCAGACGATTTGCACGCAAAGGAAAATGGTGTTCGCTTGGTACAACCACATAATGGTGTTTAAATCTGATAATGAAACTAGGTTTTATCCCTGCAATCGTAGAAGTTTACATGATTTCTTGTTTGGTGGAGCGTTTACGCAATGAATATAATTTTAATGTAATACTGCCGTATTTATTTAATGTAGAATTTCTTTATCTATACGAAGTTAATTACCTTATATTATGGATTTTTGTTTTATATACATCAAGTATATCGAGAGCAACTAAGCTTCAGCTTTGATGAATATGATTATTCACTTGTGATGTGAGGAGAAAAATGAACGGAAAGTCAATATCTGTGAAAAACTTCATCAATATGATGGCAAAGTTTTCAATTTCATCATGGGTAAACTTTATAATCGGTATTGCTACTGTTGGAATTACTACACGATTATTTACTCCAGATGTTTATGGTGCACTTAATATGTTTAATACGACCACGGCTATTTTTGTTAGTGTATCGTGCTTAGGATTAGATGGTGCATTTATTCGATTTTACTACGAGCCACCAGAGGGATGGGATACTAAGCAGCTTTTTGCAAAATGCTTGATTTTTGCCTGCGCAATGCTTTTTCTTATCAGCGTGATTCTTTGCGGTGGGTTTTATGCAGAACTTACCTCGCAATTATTTCATACTGTTAGCTTTTACTTTGCTGTACTTCTTTCTGTCAATGCACTCTCTTTATTGGTACTTAACAATTTCTTTTCGCAGTATTACCGGATTGGAAATGATCCTTATCACTATACAATCCAGCAGATATTAGTACAGTTATTTTCAAAATTGTTTGTGGTTAGTGCAGCATTTATTTCTCCGGCGATAGATGTTGTTTTAACGATGAATACTCTTGGAATTTTTTCATTAATGCTGGTGTATTTCTGCATTCAGAAGAAAACAGTATTCCCTGAAAAAATTGTCTGGTCTTATAAAGGATTTTGGCCAGTACTAAAGTTTGCACTTTTTTACTGGCCTCAGTCAACTGTATTGACATTGAATGCTTTTATTATTCCTTTTATCATCACATCTCAGTTGGACAGTTATTCTCTAGGCATCTATGCATCTGCCGGCTTTTTTGTTTCAGCATTTGGTGTTATTCAGGGCGGATTCCGGACATACTGGTCTGCTTTTATGTATGAGCATTATAAAGATGAGCAAGCAAAAATAATAAAGATTCATAGTTATGTCATTATCTTTATTATCCTATTATTATCGGGCTTTATTTTGGTCCAGCATATTGTCTATCTACTCATTGGTTCAGAGTACCACGCTAGTAGACTTTTCTTTTCTTTAGTGCTTGTAGATCCACTGCTTTCTTTATTGGAGCAAACGACAGAATATGGAACTAATTTAGCGAAAAAGAACCATCAGAACTTAATTATATTTTTTATCTCAGTAACGATAAATATTGTAGGGACGTACCTTTTATTGCCATTGGTTGGCTTGATGGGTGCAGCTATGGCAGCGGCAGCGGCTGCTACCGTTCGTTTTGTCCTTGCTACTTGGCGAGGACAAAAATATTACGTTAGCATAGAAAAATATTGGAAAACATTCGTCGGTATGTTTTTGATTGTTCTGCTGGCGGTTTCTAATTGTATTTTTGTCAACACTTATGAAATTGAATGTTTAGCCATATTGTCAATCATGGGGGCGACGGTTCTGATATATCATTCTTATATCAAAGAAATGATTGTATATATTCAGGGAGCTAAATAGGCTCAGTATTCATTGGGAGGAGAAGTATCATGCATATTCTTGCTGTAATTCCAGCACGAGGTGGCTCGAAAGGAATCCCGCGGAAAAATATTCGTTTCATGAATGGAAAACCTTTGATTGCCTATGCGATTGAAAATGCATTGCATTGTCCGCTTATTACGGACTGTGTTGTGACAACAGACGATTCCGAGATAGCTTATGTAGCAAAGCAATTTGGAAGTGACGTTGTTCCACGTGGTGAGGGATTGGCTGCTGATGCAGTGACTCTTGACCCGGTTGTTGAAGATGCAACTCTTAGAATGGAACAAAAAACTGGTCAATCCTATGATGCGGTAGTAACAATGCAGCCGACTTCACCGATGTTGAGTGTAGATACACTTTCGCGTGGTATTCAATCCTTCATAGAGAATAAGGTAGATACGGTCATTAGTGTAGTCAATCATCCACATCTTTCATGGACCAAACGGGAAGGGAAAGTTGTTCCCAATTATAAAGAGCGTTTGAACCGTCAACAGTTGCCACCTAATTATATGGAAACAGGGGCATTCCTTATTACAAAAAGAGAATTTGTTACAGAAAAATCTCGTATGGGAAAAGTTATCTCAGTTTATGAAGTACCAGAGCGAGAATCGACTGATATCGATACCGTCGAGGATTGGATTGTAACAGAGAGTCAAATGAAGAAAAAAAGGATTGTATTCCGTGCTGATGGTATGAAACAGATCGGTATGGGTCACATATACAATTGCTTGACGATGGCATTCAGCTTTATCGAACACCAGATTCTCTTTGTTACGCGTAAAGATTGTGTAGAGGGATTGAAAAAAATTCAGAGTACTAACCTGCCGTACGTGACAATTGAATCGGATGCTGATCTACAAAGAGTTATTGACACATATCAACCTGATATATGGGTCAATGATTGTTTAAATACCTCTGCCGAATATATTCAGTGGTTAAAGAAACGTGTGCCTCGCGTCGTGACAATCGAAGATCTGGGCGAGGGTACGCGGTATGCTGATGCTGTTATCAACGCCTTATATGAACATCACCATCCTGAAGCTGAAAATCTATACGAAGGCTCTCGGTATGTTTGCTTGCGAGATGAATTCCAGCTAGCAAAGCGAAAGGAATTTTCTTCGGAAGTAAATAATATACTTGTCATGTTTGGTGGAACAGATCCTAGTAATTTGAATCACAAGTTATATCAGGCTGCTCGCGTTATTACGAATATTTATCCTAAAATTGAGTTTCATTTTGTAACGGGGATTGGTTATGATACAGAAAAGAACGGTATTCTCGAAGACAAAGACTCCCGTATCTTTGTTCATCGAAATGTTTCTCGTGTCACAGAATATATGAAGCAATCAGATATTGCTGTTTCAAGTCAAGGCCGCACTGTTTATGAAATAGCTAGTATGGGAATTCCTGCCATTGTTCTTTCTCAGAATGAGCGGGAGGCAATGCATACTTTTGCGACAATGAAAAATGGTTTCATCAATTTAGGATTAGGAAAAGATATTGAGGTTGAAGCGATTACCAACACACTGAAGTGGTTAATTGATACACCTAATATTCGAAAAAACATGCGCATCCTGATGCTGAAACATGATTTCCATGGCAGTATTCAACGTATTAAAGATATTATCTTAGGAGATGATGTACAATGATAAATGTAGTAGAAAAAAGACTATCAGAAGGTAAGTTTGTACTGATTGCGGAGATTGGTGTTAATTATTATGATATTGCACGTAAATTAAATATCACCAATATGCAGGCAGCTAAGATGATGGTCTTAGAAGCGAAGAATGCAGGTATTCATGCTGTTAAATTTCAGACATATAAAGCAGAAACACTAGCAGCCAAAGATTCACCATCCTATTGGGATACGAGTGAAGAATCTACGACATCGCAATTTGCTTTATTTAAAAAATTTGATGCATTTGGTGTAAAAGAATATCAAGAGCTATCGAACTTCTGTAATCAAATCGGCATTGAATTTTGTTCAACACCATTTGATTTTGAGTCTGCTGACTATCTGGATGACATGATGAACATCTATAAAATATCGTCTTCAGATCTCAGTAATTTACCATTTATATCGTATATAGCAAAAAAGAATAAGCCGATTCTTCTTTCGATAGGTGCATCTAATTTAGATGAGATTCAACGTGCTGTCCATACTATTCGCCAATATAATGACAAAAAATTAACCTTATTGCATTGCGTTTTAGAGTATCCCACTCCATATGAGCATGCGAATCTGTCCAAGATTCGCACTTTAAAAGAAACTTTTCCAGATGTATATATTGGATATTCTGACCACACAAAACCGGATGAAGAGTATGACGTTATAAAAACAGCATATCTCCTTGGTGCACAAGTGATCGAAAAGCATTTCACATTAGATAAGTCTTTGCCAGGTAATGATCATTATCATGCTATGGACGTACATGATGCAGAAGAGATGTTAAAAAACATCGATAAAATAGACATGTTAAAAGGAATAGGGGATCTTCGGGCACTGGCTAGTGAGGCAGCGGCACGTCAGAATGCTAGAAGATCTATTGTGACAAAGTGTGCTATAAGTAAGGGTACTAAGATTACTGCAGATTTGTTGACTTTTAAGCGACCTGGGACAGGTATTTCGCCAACCCTGTTAGAGAAAGTAATTGGCAAGATTTCTACTAAGAACTTACCTGAAGATAAGATCTTGCAGCAGGATGATTTTGAGTGATAGACTAATTAAATATAAATCAAAAAGCTCCACTGCTCATGTAGCGGAGCTTTTTAATGCATATCTAAACACAATGAAAGTAGGCAATGACGTTAGTAGCTCAAACACTTAATGGCTCATTGTCTAGCGCTAAGTGCTTGTTTTTTTTATCGTGCTGTGTTATAATGAATTACTAATAAAATAAAAATTTCGCAACCCAAGGAAAAGATACTGGACTATCTTTGATTGAAATGAATATATAATGTATATGACAT
>CAMGAZ010000082.1 GCA_946008205.1 uncultured Clostridium sp.
CTTAGCTTTTTGTGCTTCGGGAGGGGGAGGCCAGGGGAAGTTGTTGTAAACATTATCTTTAGTGATTCTATAATCGCTTTTCAATCTTCCGCAAACATAACGCATCCAAGCCATAAAAACATTTGATGTTATTACTCCAAAGTCATAAAGGCTTGCATTAGCAACAACAACAACGAGGTTACTTGCTAGATAGTTAGGAGGAAGAAAACCAATTGGAACGTACTTTCTTCTTTCAGATGATGTTAGTGGCATGACTAAAAACGGCTTAGTTGGTATAGTTTCAACATGAAATCTAGTAGGTTTATCGGCTAATTTTCTTGTACCAGGACTTTTACTGTTTAAACGGAATTCTTTTACTGCTTCTACGCGTTTTAAGCATAGAGGCATTCTTCGTAATTCACTCGGAGAACAATCACCTAGCCATAAGCAATATCTAGGTTTGCGATTAATAAATTCATATGCTCCTATCCATGGTCTAAAGAAGTTTTTGGCTAATGGCTCTTTTTTTATAAACTCTTCCATTTCTTCAGGAAGAAAGAGGTAATTTCCATCATCGATTGGCTTATTACCACTTCTTGCTTCTGGAGCTGGCTTACAGAGTACAGTTTTTCTATTTTCAACAAAAATATCATCACCGTCTAATAAATATGCATTTATATGTTTAACAGATTGTCGCTGATTACCGGTAAAAATGATTTTTTCAGCCAAATTATTTGAAATACTAAAACCAATTATTACGCAATGAACGTTTGCTCTGTTACTTGCTTCACTATCCCATCTGAATGTTCTATAAGCAAAATCGATATGGACTCCTTCTTCAAATAAAGCTTTCCATAAAATAGCTACCTGTTCACCTTGGGTAATTGAATTTGTGGAAACTAAAGCTGTTCTGATTTTAGAATGATGCATCATGTCGGTAGCTTTTTTATACCAACAGGAAACATAGTCAAGATTCCCTGCGTTTTTCAAACCATCGAAAATTTTGAGCAGTTCATTCTTTTGTGCTGCACTCATCATACATGCTCCGACAAATGGCGGATTACCCATAATATAATTAAGCTCGTTTTTAGGCACAACATCTTCCCAATTCATACGTAGAGCATTACCTTCGTGAATATTGGTATACCTTTTTGTACTATCTATATGAGAAGAAAATAGTTTTTCATGATTTTTATTGGATGCTATATAGAAAAATATGTTTCAAAAACATAATATTTTATACTTACAACCATTTGGTATGCGAAAAAACAGTTATATTGCACTATAATTTTTATAGTGATATAATGATAATGTAGCATTATATCATTGTCATAAAGGAGGGAATGTTAAATGAATTTATGCGATTTTAACTTTTCAATGGCAAAAAGTTCTTCTAGGTTGAGTATTAGTAGTAGTGACTGCTTGCTTGATGTTTGTGAAGAACATACGAAAGCCTATGGTCGTTGTGGAGTTGGTTATGGATGTTCTGGTGGTGGCGGTACTTGCGGTTGTGGTTACAGATGCACTGGTGGTGGTGGCCAATGCGGTTCTGGCTATAACTGTTCTGGCAGCTAAGCTATAATATCTGCAGAGTATTTCATTAAGGAATAAAGGATTTCAATTATGAACGTTTATGATTTTGATTTTTCAATGGCAAATACCACTTCAAAATTAAGTATTAATGAACGATCCTTAGAATTTGATGCTTATAGTGAGCACGTTAAGGCTTATGGCCGATGTGGTGGTGGTTTTAATTGCTCTGGTGGCGGCGGTCAATGTGGTGGCGGTTTTAACTGTACTGGTGGCGGCGGTCAATGTGGTGGTGGCTTTAACTGTTCTGGTAGCTAAAATTCAACTACAATTATTGTTAGGAGATAAAGATGATTACTGATTGTTTGAAAGTATACGAAAAAGATGAAAAATATCTTGTCTTAAACCCGAATGTCCCATCTTGGATAGTAACTAATATTAACGGCGTTTTGGTTTTAAAATGCTACAGAGAAGATATTAGTTTTGAGGATATTGCAACAACTTTTTGTGATCAGTGTCCTTTTATATCTCCTAACGAAGTTGTTCGCTTTTTGGAGAAGGCTCAGGCTGCTGGGTTATTCGAAAATCCAAAGGCTTACGAGTATAAACCAGGAATACTTAATTCCATTTATCTTAATATGACAAAACTTTGCAACTTTAGTTGCTCATATTGCTATGCGTCTTCTAGGGTAGAATCTTCGGAAAAAATATTGAGCCAAAGCAAATATTTTTCGATTATAGATGAGCTTTCCACACTTAAAAATAATATTGTTGTAAATTTTACTGGTGGAGAGCCTTTATTATCGTCCTTTACAATTCCAACTGCTCGTTATTGTAAGTCTAAAGGATTAACTACATATTTATTAAGCAACGGTTCTCTTATTAATGAAAAAAATATTGACGAGATAGTTAGCGTTTTTGACCATATTAAAATTAGTATGGATGGAAGTACTCGGAAATTATTTGGAAAATATAGAGGCGAAAAAAACTATGATAGAGTTGTCAATGCAATAGAGTTATTAATTTCTATGATTGCTGATGTTATGATTTCTATGGTAATTACAAAGGAAAACTATCATGAGGTTTCCATTTTGGTTGACAAATGGGGCGGGAGAGTAACTTTCATGCCTCTGTTTCCCATGGGCAGTGCTTTGGAGAATGAAGAAAACAATGCATTAAGTGGCGTAGAATATTATGATGTTCTAAACCATGATGCTCGAATAGAGCCTTTTTCTGGGATTATAAACTACTTAAAGAGTAATCATAACAGACCTATTATGAAATGTGCTATTGGTGACTGTGAATTAAGTATATCATCATCTGGCGATGTATATCCTTGCCAACTGTTGCATTAAGAAAAATACTACTTGGGTAACATTAACGAACATACTCTAGAAGAAATTCTGCGTACTTCAATCGATAAAGGTTTTGGCAATCATACAGTTGAAAAAATGGATAAATGTAAAAATTGCGATGTAAGATATATTTGTGGTGGAGCCTGTCAAGCTAGGCACAATAGCGAAACTGGTTCTATAGATAATGTTGGAACCTTTTGTGAATATGAAAAACGCGGTATAATAAATGGAATTATTGCCAATGCTATTATGTTAGATATATGATATGAATACATCGATTATAAAAATAATACTAAAAGAAAAATTAAAAGTATTGTTTCTTGCGTTGTGTAGTATTTTTGTATGTTTGTCGGAACTCGCTGTTCCGGCATTTATTTCTATTTTTGTAGACGATATTATTACTCCGCATGAATCTAGCTCATTTATAATATATTTAATTGCATTTGTGGGACTGTCAATTTTTGCTATTATAGCGAATTATGTCCAAAATGTCTATTCAGCAGCTATTTGTGGACAGGCTATTAATAACCTTTTGCTTTATGTAATAAATCATATAAAAAAGGTCCCTTGCAAATTCTTCTATAAATACGAACCTTCTATGTTGGCTAGAAGAATTGATGATGACGTTGTTGATATAGTTATGTTCGTTTTAGGCAACATGGCTATATTTTTTTCTGCAATATTAAATGCTGCAGGTGTTATCGTCCTTGTATATAGAATTTCATATATCTGGGTAGTAATACTTTTTTTGCTTATTTGCTTATATATTTTATATTTTAGCTATATTGGGAAAAGACTTAAAGCAATATATAAAGAGTACAGAATTTCTACCAATTATTATTTTTCTAAAATCAGTGAGTTTGTTATTAATATTAAATCTATAAAGTCACATTCTGCTGAACTTTATTTTTTAAGAAAAATAGAGTCATCTTTATCTAAGTATTACATAGCAAATATTAAGCGTGCAAAAGTATCTTTTTTTCTTAGCAATAACCGTAGTATTTTAAATTCACTGTTTTATATGTCACTTTTTAGCGTCGGTACATACCAGGTATTTTACTCGATAATTACTGTTGGACAATTTGTATCATTGATTGGATATTTTAATATAATAATTACATCTGTATCATTCTTTATCAACTTAGAGGATTATTATCAAAATGCATCTGTAGCATCAAATAGGCTAACAGAAATTTTAGAGGAAAAGGCAGACTGTAAAGGGTCCTTATCAGTTTCTAAAATATCTACAGTCGAAATTGTTAATTTAAATAAGTCTTTTGAAGGGCGTTCAATAATAAGCAATTTCAATTATAAGTTTTCAGCAGGCAATACTTACTGTATAGAAGGTCCTAACGGAACTGGTAAATCTACTATATTGTCAATTCTTATAGGCTTAGAGAAACCAGATGCAGGCGATATATTATTCAATTCAATCTCCTTTAAAACTCTCAATTTTGATGAAATACGAAAAAATCACATTGCTGTTTGTGAGCAAACTCCATTCATTACAGAGGATAGTTTATATAAAAATCTCTTTTTTGATGAACATCTTGAGAAGATCATTGTTAAGGATAAATATGGTGTTTTGCCTAAAAGCAACAATATTGAGAATAAGAAAATTATACCTGAACAATTATCTGGTGGTGAACGTCAGAGAATTTCTTTACTAAGGGCAATATTGAAAGATGCTAGTCTTATACTTCTAGATGAACCTACATCAGCACTAGATAAAGATGGAGTTAAATTGTTTTTAAATGTAGTAAATGAACTCTCGAAAGATAAGATAATAATAATTGTAAGCCATGATAAAAACATAATAAGCAACTGCAGTCACGTTATCCATTTATAATAGTAAGGAAAAATCAAAAAGGCATTGATGATTAAACTGTGGTATTAATGATATACTTTCGGACTACTGAAAAGAATTCGAAAAAAGTTAAATCGTATTATATATTGGAAGTTTTTTTGAGTGGGAATGATAAATTTTTTCGGGCAGCTAAAGCTACCCTGCAAAAATTTACGCTATCGCGAGCAGCGAAGGTTGGCGCAACATAATCATAAATATCAGAGTCAGCGTCGCTACTGCTCCACTCCCCCAAGCCCCCTAAAGGGGGATGTCCACTCAAGGAAAACTGAAAATACTTTTACCGTTGCTTTTAACGAAAATGGGGCCCCACCCACGCCGGTGGGCACCCCATTTCTTTAAGGCTGAACTTCTATTGAAGACTAACTATAAAAAGTCAAGGTGGTAAAGATAAAAAACTTAAACCAAATAGATACATTGAATTTTTATTAGGTTAGTTGAAAAAACGCATGACAAATAAAGCATCGTTTACGGTGCTTTCAAAGACAGTATCAAATTAAGTAAAGTCAAGAAGCTTTCAGAAAAGCCTGCTTTGTTTTCTCAATGTGGAAGATCACCCTAACCAATTTCTTTACGGCATGAGATATAGCAACATAGTAATGCTTACCTTCAGCACGTTTTTTCGCTAAGTAATCTGCAAAAGTTTTGTCCCAATGGCATACAAGTTTCGCAGCATGAAACAATGCGTAACGCAAATAGCGTGAACCACGTTTTTCCATATGAGCATAGCAGTTATCAAGTTTACCGGATTGGTAGATAGAGGGAGAAAAGCCTGCATAAGCTAAAATCTTATCTGGAGAAGAAAAGCGGCTGAAATCGCCAATTTCCGAGATAATCATAGCTCCCATATTACGTCCGATTCCAGGTATTGTAGTGATAGGAGAAGCAATCTTATCCATCATTTTAGAAATCTCTGCTTCTATTTCATCAATATCAATAGTCAGTGCGCAAATAAGCTTAATAGTATGCTTTAGCTCAAGAGATTTAGCTGGCATATTAGAGCCGACAGAATTTTTGGCAGCATCTCTAATCTTAATAGCAGTTTCACGGTCATAGTGACCTTTTGAAGCTTTGGAGAGTAGATTAGTAAGCCTTGTCAGATGTACAGAAGCTATAGCTGATGCGCTAGGAAATTCTTCCAGCAATTGGTAAATAGAGGTCATATGAAGAGTTGGAACGAGTTTTTCAAGTTCCGGGAAAAGGATTTGTGCTAAGCGGGAAAAAGATGTTTTAAGCTTAGCGCGTTCTTCAACTTTAGAAAACCTGTAACGGGTTAGTGACTTTAAATCTTCGTTATGGTAAGATATATCCGAGTAGGATTTTAAGCTTACATCGGACAATAACATCATAGCAATGGTTTTAGAATCAATCTTATCCGTTTTCGTCTTTCTAAGGCTAAGACTTTTTCTGTAAAGATTTGTGTGGAGTGGGTTAAGAATAAAGGTGGCTAGACCTTTGTTCAACAAGAACCCAATGATGTTATAGCTGTAATGACCGGTAGCTTCAAGTCCTACTTTTATATTGTCAGAAGAAGAGACAGATTGGATTTTTTCGTAAAGAAAATTGAAACCTTCTTTGTTGTTGAGAATAGTAAAAGGTTTGGCAAGAACTTCACCTTCGGAGTTCATAATGAAGCAGTCGTGCTTGTCTTTAGCAACGTCAATACCAACTAAAATAGTCAATTGAAAACACCTCTTGAATAAATATTTGATACTGTTTTAGAACCACGGGTACTCCTTGCAATTGTAGCCTCGTTCTACATAAACCGTCATACGGTATCTAACTGATTAACAAATTAACAAAGAGACTGTGGTTAGAGCCTTCAAAAAACCATCTAGTGGTAGG
>CAMGAZ010000083.1 GCA_946008205.1 uncultured Clostridium sp.
GGCTTGTGTCGTGAGGCACTTGTCTACTAAACTGTTGTTATCATTGGAGGAAAGAATTTATGTTTGAAAAAGAAAAAATGTTAGCAGGAAAACTATATAATGCTAATTATGATGAAGAACTTATAAAGGAAAGAATGAATGTAAAAGATAAATGTTTTGAATATAACAATATAAAGCCATCTAATATAGAAGATAGAACAAAATTAATGAAAGAAATTTTAGGAAAATACAAGGATAATTTTTTTATCGAACAACCATTTATGTGCGATTATGGCTATAATATAGAAATTGGAGAAAATTTTTACTCAAATCATAATTTGATTATACTAGATGCAAATAAAGTAAAATTCGGCAATAATGTGTTTATAGCACCAAACTGTGGATTTTATACAGCAGGACATCCTTTAGATTATGAAATAAGAAATAAAGGGTTAGAATATGCAAAGCCGATTACAGTTGGAAATAATGTATGGATTGGTGGTAATGTTATTGTACTTCCAGGTGTAACAATAGGAGATAATGTTATAATAGGTTCAGGAAGTGTAGTTACAAAAGATATACCAGATAATAAAATAGCTTATGGAAATCCGTGTAGAATAATTAGAGATAATGATTAGTATAAATTACAATATGAAAATGAAGAGTATTATAAAATTTAGAAAAGTAATTTGCATCGTTATAAATAATTAAATATGTAAAATAAAATCACTCTATATAAACAATGTAGAGTGATTTTTTATAAATTATAAAAATCAAATTAAAAAAATATATATTTTTTGGGTCACTTATTTATATTTAAAATCATCTAGAAAATAGAAACAAAAAAGAAGAGGCGGAATTATATAATGATATTTAGTATGATAGAATTTATATTTATTTTTTTACCATTTTTTTTATTTTTATATTTTATTATTCCCGAAAAATATAAAAATTATATTATATTAATAGGAAGTATATCGTTTTATGTAGCAGGAACATGGAACCATCCTCATTATATTTTTCTGTTAATATTAACTACTTTAATAAATTTTCTAATAGGTAAAAAATTAGGTCAATCTAAAAATAAAAAGCTATTAATATTTGGAATTATATATAATCTATCTTGGCTAATATTATTCAAATATATAGATTTTATAATCTCAATAATACAAAATACAGTAAATATAAAAATCGAAAAATTAAATTTATTGCTGCCATTAGGAATAAGTTTTTATACATTCCAATCGATATCGTATTTAGTAGATATATATATTAGAAAAATAAAATCGGAAAACTCTCTTATAAAATATGCAATGTATGTATTCATGTTTCCACAATTGCTATCAGGACCAATAGTAAGTTATGATTATATAAATGAACAATTGGACAAAAGAAAAAAATTTTTTAAAAATGTTTTTATAGGTTTTAAATATTTTATTGTTGGTTTAGGATTTAAAGTATTATTAGCAAATAGAATAGGGGGGATATGGAATGATATTTTAATGATTGGAATTGAAAGTATTTCGACAAATCTCGCTTGGTTAGGCATAATAGGATATTCTTTACAAATTTATTTTGACTTTTATGGGTATTCGTTAATGTCTATAGGACTTGGAAAAATGATAGGTTTTACACTTCCAGATAATTTTAAAACTCCATATTTATCAGTAAGTATGACAGAGTTTTTTAGAAGATGGCATATAACTTTAGGAACATGGTTTAAAAATTATATATATATTCCACTAGGTGGAAATAGAAAAGGAAAATTAAGAACTATATTTAATTTATTAGTTGTATGGTTACTTACAGGTTTATGGCATGGAGCAAATTATAATTTTATATTATGGGGACTAGTCATTTTTGCAATAATAATTATAGAAAAATTGTGGCTAAAAAAATATTTAGATAGACATAAATTTGTTGTTCATTTATATATGTTATTTTTAATTCCAATAACTTGGGCGATATTTGCTATAACAGATTTACAACAATTAATAATAATGTTTAAAAAAATGTTTACATTTAATGAGGGACTTTATTTACTGGATTATATAAAATATTTTAAGATATATGGTATCTTAATTATATCAGGAATAATATGTTCAACTGGAGTAGTAGAAAAGTTAATAATAAAAAAGCAAAATAATATATTTACAATATCACTGTTAATAATAATATTTTGTAGTTCAATTTATTATTTATACATAGGATTAAATAATCCGTTTTTATATTTTAGCTTTTAAATACAAGGAGGGAAAAATGAAAAAATCAATTTTATTTTTTATAATAATAATTTTAGTATTAATAGGAGTCTTTACGATTAAAAGTAGTATAAAAAATTCAGACTCAAACTTAAATATAGTATTAGAAGATCAAACAACAACATTGTCCAATGAAAATATAAATGAAAACAAGCAACAAGAAGATTATGTTAATAATTTTCAAAATGAAAAACAAATTGAGCATATTGATAATAAAACAGAAAGTAAAAAAAATTCAAAACATGAGAAGCAAACTGTAGGAAAGGAATATTTTGATGATGCTTTATTTATAGGGGATTCTAGAACAGTTGGAATATCAGAATATGGAGACCTTAACAATGCAATATTTTTTGCAAATACAGGTATGAGTGTATATAATGTTTTTGAGAAAAATGTTTCTGTTCCACAAGTAGGAAAACTCAAGTTAGAACAATTATTGACTTATAAAAAATTTGGAAAAATATATATCATGCTAGGTATAAATGAATTAGGATACAATCAAGAAAAAACATTAAAAAAATATAAAGATTTGTTGAAATTTATACAAGAAAAACAAAGTAATGCTATAATATATATAGAAGCCAACCTTCATGTAACAGCAGAAAGATCTAATAAAGATAAGACAATTAATAATATAAATATAAATAAAATAAATAATGAAATTTCAAAATTAGCGGATAATGAAAAAATATTCTTTATAGATGTAAATGAAAAATTTGATGATGAAAATGGAAATCTATCTTCAAACTATACTCAGGACAATGTTCATATTTATGCGAAATATTATAAAGAATGGAGTGACTGGTTAAGTCAAAATGCAGTTAAGTAAGGAGGATAATACTAATGCTAAACCTAAAAAACTGGTTTTGTGATAATATTAAAAATCTAGAAAATGGAATGTATAGACTATCATATAGCATATTGAAAAATGAAGAAGATGCTAAAGATGCAGTACAAGAAGCTATTTATAATGCTTATAAAAACTTAGAAACATTGAAAGATAAAAGAAAATTCAAATCATGGATTTATAAAATTGTAGCAAATACTTCATTTGAAATATTGAGAAATAAGAAAAATTATATAGATATAGAACAAGAAAATATACCAGCAGAAAAAATAGATATTGATACAAATTTGACTCTGTGGAAAGCAGTACAAGGATTAGAACAACCTTATAGAACAACGATTACATTGTTTTATTATGAAGATATGTCAATAAAAGAAATAAGTGAAATAACTGGTTCAAAAGTTGATGCTATAAAAAAACAATTATCAAGAGGAAGAGATAAAATAAAGGAGGTCATTGATATATGAATTTTTTTGAAGATCGAAAAATAAAGAAAATCGCTAGAGATGAAGATATAAAGGCACCGGATAAATATCTAAAATCTGTTGAACGAACATTAAATGACTTAAAAAATAATGAAGAAAAAATTAAACCAATTTGGTCAAATATACGTAAATTCAATTATGCAATAGCAATGGCAATGTTAATGTTTGTGCTTTTAACAAATGTAAGTCCTAAATTCGCATATGCTATGCAAGAACTTCCTATAATAGGAGATATAGTAAAAGTTATTACAATCAGAAATTATTTTGATAAAGATGGCAATAGTGAAATAGAAATGGAAATACCTAATATAAAAAATGATAATAATTCACAAAGTCAAACTAACGAAAATGTAAATGAAGATGTAAATCAATTAACACAAAACATTCTTGATAAATTTTATGCAGAGGAGAATTCAGAAAATCATCTTTCAATAAAAGTAAAGTCAGATGTAATAGAAAATAATAAATATTGGTTTACATTAAAATTGACAATATCCGAACTGGCAGCAAGTAGTGATTTAAAATATAAATATTATAATATAGACAAAAGAACGGATGAAATAGTGAAATTATCAGATTTGTTTGATGATGAAAATTATAAAAAAGCTATAAGCGAAGAAATAAAAAAACAAATGGTTTCAAGAATGGAAAAAGACAAAGATGTAGTATATTGGATTGATGGGGAAAATGAGGAATGGAGTTTTAGCATGATAGAAGATAATCAAAATTTCTATTTTTCAAATAAAGGCAATATTGTGATTGTATTTGATAAATATGAAGTTGGTCCAGGAGCAACAGGAACACCTGAATTCGAAATAAATAAACAAATTTACGAAAAATATTTAAAATAAAACTATAAAAAATAAGAGTATAAAATGTAATAATAAATCAATTAAAGAGGGTAATAAAAATGGAACTATATATTTTAGAAACTATTGTAGCAATTATATTTGCAATAATAATAACTATATTTTTTAAACTAGGAAAGATAAGAAAAGTTGGAATTAGTTTAGCAATATTAATGATTCTCTTAATAATAGTGCTTGGAATAACATTTATATTAGAAAAACCTATTATTAATATAACAAATCAACAAAGTGATTTAGAAGTAAAACAAAATGCTGCTATAAATATCCCAAAGACATTTTATCATTTTAAAGATGTAACCGACACAGTGAAAGTTATTGGAAATATAGATTTTAATAGAGTTGGTACTTATGAAGTAAAATATGAAATACCAACTCTGATTGGAACATACACAGTAAATCAAACAGTAAATATTGTAGATACAACTGCTCCTAAAATTATATTAAATGGAGAAGAATTATATAATCAATCCTATTCAAAAGAATATATAGAACCGGGATATACTGTATCTGACAATTATGATGAAAATTTAACAGAAAA
The DNA here is from genome assembly GCA_946008205.1 of uncultured Clostridium sp. Lineage (GTDB taxonomy): Bacteria > Bacillota > Clostridia > TANB77 > CAG-508 > CAG-245. Next base: position 4,980 of record CAMGAZ010000083.1, read on the forward strand.
AGTACAAGTAACTAAAGAAGATATAAACGAAAAAGAATATAATATTATATATAGTGTGGTAGATAGTTCTGGGAATAAAACGAATGCAACTAGAAAAGTATGCATTATTGATGATATTGCACCAGTTATAAAACTTAATGGAAGTGAAAATATACAAATTTTAGTAAATTCTAAATATGAAGAAAAAGGTGCAACTGCAAATGATGAAAAAGATGGAGATTTAACATCAAAAATTGAAACTACAGGAAATGTAGACACATCAAAGGTTGGAACATATACAATTACATATAAAGTATCTGATAACAGTGGAAATGTAACAACTAAGATTAGAAAAGTTACAGTATATAAAAAAACAGTACAAGCTCAAAATAAAACAAATGGAAAAAAAGGAGTAATTTATTTAACTTTTGACGATGGACCAACAACTTCAATTACACCAAAGGTTTTAGATATATTAAAAGAAAAAAATGTAAAGGCAACATTTTTTATACTAAATTATGATGAAAATACGGAGAAACTAGTACAAAGAGAAATTAATGAAGGTCACACAGTTGGAATACATGGATATTCACATGATTATAGTAAAATATATCAATCAGTTGATGCATATATGAGTAATATTACAAAATTACAAGAGAAAATAAAAAAGTCAACAGGATATAATGCAACAATTACGAGATTTCCTGGAGGAAGCTCAAATACTATTAGCAGATATAATCCAGGAATTATGACTGAATTGTCTAGAGAAGTTGTAAAAAGAGGCTATAAATATTTTGATTGGAATGTTTCTTCTGGAGATGCTGGGGGAGCAAGAACATCAAAAGATGTGTATAATAATGTTATAAAAGGATTAAGCAAAAACAAGGCTAATATGGTTTTAATGCATGATTTTGGAGGTAATACCAAAACATTAAATGCTTTGGCAGATATAATAGATTATGGAATAAACAATGGATATACTTTTAGCAGCATAAATGAAAGTACACCAATGATTACACATAGTGTAAATAATTAAGTGGATAATTATAAAGTATTAATAGCCGAAGATGATAAAGATATAGCAGAAATGTTATCATTATATCTAAAAAACGACAAATTCCAAGTATATTGGTGTTAGAATAGATATATGGACACATTTTATGAGAGGGTGTATAATAGATTATGTACACTAATCAGAAAGGAGTGTGTCGAAGGTGGCTAAGAAAAAAAGTTATGATGAAGATTTTAAGAAGATAATAGAAGAAAGAATAAAGTTCATAGAAAAAAATAAGGATAAACATAATGTAAGATTGCTATGCAAGGTACTAAAAGTACCGAGTTCAGTATATTATTATCATCAACAAGGAAAAGTAAACAGCTACGAAGAAAGCAACAAGGAATTAGACAAGAAGATATTAGAAAAATATAACAAATCAAAAGGAAGATATGGATCTCCAAAAATAAAGAAAGAACTAGAAAAAGATGGAATTAAAGTTAGTCAAAAAAGAGTTGCAAGAAGAATGAAGATATTAGGCATTAAATCTGAGATTATAAAAAAATATAAACCAGGACCAGCAAAAAGTAA
>CAMGAZ010000084.1 GCA_946008205.1 uncultured Clostridium sp.
TTGATGTACTATGATCATTTGCACAAGTTGCAGAAGATTTAAATTATTGCATGCCACAAGTAGATAATAGTGGAGTTATAGACATAAAAGATGGAAGACATCCTGTAATTGAGAAAATGCTTCCAAGTGGTGCTTTTGTAGCAAATAATACCTATCTAGATAAAGATGGAAATAGATTATCTATTATAACAGGACCTAATATGGCGGGAAAATCTACTTATATGAGACAGGTTGCATTAATAACTTTAATGGCACAAATAGGAAGTTTTGTGCCTGCAACATCAGCACATATTGGAGTAGTCGATAAAATATTTACAAGAGTTGGTGCATCAGATGACTTAAGCATGGGACAAAGCACTTTCATGGTGGAAATGATGGAAGTTGCAAACATTTTAAAAGAGGCAACATCAAATAGCTTAGTTGTACTAGATGAAATTGGAAGAGGAACATCAACATATGATGGACTTTCTATAGCATGGGCAGTAGCAGAATACATTGCCAACAAAGAAAAATGCGGTGCGAAAACTTTATTTGCAACACATTATCACGAGCTAACACAACTTGAAGATACTTTAGAAGGCGTAAAAAATTATTCTATAGCAGTTAAAGAAAAAGGAGAAGACATAATCTTTTTGAGAAAAATAGTTAATGGAGGAACTGATGAGAGCTATGGCGTACATGTTGCAAAACTTGCTGGAGTTCCAAAGGTAGTTACTCAAAGAGCAAATGAAATACTAAAAAAGATAGAAAGAAAAAATGTTTTAGTTAACAAGAATTCAGAAAAAGAGAATAAAAAGCAAGTTGATGGACAATTAGATATGTACAACTTTAAATTGGCAGAGATTGCTCATGAATTAGATAAAGTCAATATAAATGAACTAACACCAATAGATGCACTAAATACACTTGTAAAAATAAAAGAAGAACTTAAGTAAACTTTAGTTAAAATTCAACAAATAGAACTCTAGAATATTAATTATTTCCACAAGGAAGAAGCAAAAACTGTGAATTATAACAGAACAATAAAAAAAGTAAAAAAATAGTAGGGATATCCTTGCTATTTTTTTCATTCTAGTGTAAAATGTTATAAGTATAATATTTTACAGAAAATAAGAGAAAATAAATTAAAGAAAGGGATAATTATATGAAAAAAGTAATAGCAATCATATCTATTTTATTTTGCTTAATAGGTTGCTCATCTGTATATGCAGTAGAACAAGTGAGTGAAGTTCCTCAAGATACAGCAGGCAAACTAATCGAAATAAAAGATAAAGAATTAAAAACTTTACAAGAATATAAAGATGCGTATGGATCAGATACATATGCATTTACAGCATATTTGCTAAACAGAATAAGAATTTATAGTATACCTTTTGGCTTTATATCCATTATAATAGCAGCTATTTATCAATATATAATGGGCTTAAAAAAATTGGATGTAAGAAACAAAGGATTTGCATTAATGATTGCAAGCATTACAATAGTTGTAATATGTCAAGTGTTACCACTTGTATTTGCAATAGTAGTAAAAGGTTGGAGGGGTTAAACTAATGAAGGTTTTATTCGCAGTAAATAATGAAAAGATTTCAGAGGCAATTATAAAAAAATATCAAACAATGTACAAAGAAATAATTTCATGGAAAAATGTTTATTTTTTCAACGCGATAATAAAAGAATTACAAAAGGATAAATCGTATGACAGAATAGTCATAGGAGAAGATTTGGAACCTTATGCAAACAACAATTACGAGGTTATAGACAATTTTCTATTTGACAAGTTGGATAGTATAAGCGATGAAGCTTCTAATAGTAGGGAAGGGGATATTCCTATAATTCTTATAGCAACTGACAGAAGAGAAAAAGGAGAAAATCTCCTAGTTAAGTTGTTTGGAATTGGAATCTACAATGTACTTCTAGGACAAGATAGGAAAATTGATAATGTATGTAAGCTTATTTATCAACCTCGTACAAAAAAAGAAGCCAAAGTGTATTATAGAATTGAATCAGATGATGTTGAATATCAATCAGTAGATCCCGATAGTGTTAGCGAAACAGAGATTCAAAATATAATTAGGCACTATAGAAAGCTTGGTAAAGATGAAACTAAATATGTCGAAAGCTTTAATGATATAGCAGAGCAGTATACTGATACTCAATTAAAACTAATAACTAAGTTTCTACCTCTAAACGTTAGAGCAGTATTAGAAGAAAAATGCCCTAAATATCAACAAGTAATGATAGGAAGCGTTAAAGGGCAAATCTCTGCACAAGCAAAAACAGAAAAAAGATACACTGCTAGAGATATACAGAGTCAAAATGTCAATAAAATAGATTTGATTGACAGAGAGTTAAAAAAGGCTAAATTAACAAAACCAGTAGTAATCCCATCTACTATCAATATGCAAGACGTAAAAAAAGCATATGATAACACCGAACAGGTAAATAATGAAAAAAACAGTATTAATATAATGGAGCCTGAAAGACAACTAAAAGAAAATATCATTCCTGAAAACATAATGAATTCAATTATTGAAGCAGAAGAGAATGAAAATGTTGATAAAGCAAAGAAGGGTAGAGGAAGACCTAGAAAAGAAAAAGCTCCAGAAGAATTGGCAACTGAAGCAAATAAAGTAAAAAAAGGTAGAGGAAGACCTAAAAAAGCAACAAATCAGTTAGAACCAAGCACGTTAGAACCAAGCACGGAAAATACAACTGATGATATTGACTTATTTAACTTGCCAACTAGTGATACTCAGGACGCAAGAGAAACAATACCAGAAGAAAGTACAACACTACCGGGATTAGATGACGAATTTTCTTTGCCAGGAATGAATGATCTTAAAGAAGATAAAACAATATCAAATAACACAATGGAGAATGAATTTTTTGATAATAATTTCTTCGATAATGACTTATCTTTAAACGAACTGCCAGGTATGGAGAATTTTGATAATAATCAAGTTAATCAACATAGTAATGTTCAAAATAATAGTGGTTATACTGGTAACGAGTATGCAAACACTCAATATAACCAGAATATTAGTAACACATATGACAGAAAACCAGAAAACACTATTAGTAATAAGCCAATAGAAACTCAAAATACTGTAAACAACAATTTATCAAATTTAATAACAGGAGAGAAAAAAATAGTTGCTTTTGTAGGAACTTCAAAAAATGGAACATCATTCCTAGTAAACAACTTAGCTGCAAATCTATCTGGAAAAGGAATTAGTACAGCTATTTTAGACCTTACCAAGAATAAAAATGCTTATTATATTTATACACTAAATGAAGATACATTAAGAGAAAAATCTTTTAAATGCATAGAAGGGCTAAGAAGAGGCGTTGCAGATGGAATACAAGTAAACAAAAATCTTACTGTATATACTACTTTACCAGGTGAAAATCCAAGCTTTGATGATTACAGCAACATACTAGAGACTCTTGTCAAAAACTATACATTAGTATTGTTAGATTGTGACTTTGAAACAAATATCAATTATTTTGCAAATGCACAAGAAATCTATTTAGTACAAACATATGATATACTTACAATACAACCACTAACAGAATTCTTAAATGAATTAAAGTATAAAAATATTTTAGACCAAAATAAACTAAGAATAGTAATAAATAAGACATTAAAACTAAGAAAATTGACAGACCAAATGATTATAGGAGGAATATCTTGCTATAATGATCCAGCATCAACATATATAAATACCTTATTTGACAAAGACACAATAAGGTACACAACAATACCTTTTGAAGATCAGACATATGCAAGATACCTAGAAAGATTAGTTGATTGTGAAATATCGTTAAATGGATATTCTAAAATATTTTTAGATGCATTAGACAAACTAAGCAACATGGTGTATCCATTAATTGCTGGTAAGGTTAAATATCCACAAGCTCAAAATTATAACGACTATAATAGAAAAAATACTAACACAACATTTAACAGTAATATGAATGCGACTTTAAACAAAATGAGAAATAATTTTTAGAAATAACAAAATGAGGTGATACTTTCGATGACAATAATAATTATTATATTGCTTGTAGCAATTATTATGGGACTAATGCTTTATAATATGTCAATTCATAAAAAAATAGATGCATTTAAAAATATTAATCAGCAAATTACGAGTTTAAATGTATTGCAGGATTTCATGAATACTATTAGTGAAACATCAAGTGCAGATGAAAAACTAAAGAGAATAAATGAAATTTTAATAGAAAAGTATAATATAAAATATTCCACTATTGTAGTCTATAATGGAGCTGAATTTATGATAAAAGCATCCAATGTTTCAGAGAAACATTGGGATGCACTAAAAAACTTGCAAAATGAACATGTAATTAAAGACAGCATAGAGACAGGAATACCAAAATATATTACAGTAGAAAAAGAAGGCGAAAAGTTGCCTTATCAAAAAATGGAATTTGGTAGAGCAAAAGCTGCAATGTTCTTCCCATTATATATTGATAATGTATATATAGGATATTGGATAATTGAAGGAAGCATGCCACACGAATTTGATAATGTTGATACAACTATTTTAGAAGTTGTAAAAAATAATATAGTATCAGTTCTTAAAACAATTGACAATCAATCAACTATCGAAAAGATAGTAAAAGACGATAAATATTCAGAGCTTAAAACAGCAGAATTTCTATTTGCAGAAGGCAAAAAGACGATTGACAAATATACAACATCTACGGTTTGCTTATTTAAAATAACAAATTTAGTGGAAGTTAATGAAAAAGTAAGCAGGAAAACTGGAGATAATCTAATAACACAAGTTTGCAGAAACATAAAACAAGACCTGTCAGATGAATACTTATTTGTGAGATATATGGGGCCTAAATTTGCTATAGTTTTCTCAGGAGTGGAATTGCAAGCAGTGGAAGAGTTCATGAAAAGCGTAAAGGAAAAAATAGAAAAAATAAAAGTTCCTGCTGCTGAAGACTATACTGGGGAATATGCAGAAGTGTCACCAAAATTAAATATAGCATTAGCTAGATATTATAAGGGAACTGCTTTAGTAGGAGTCACCAAAAAACTAGAAGAATATTTAGATACAGCGGATCCTTTAGAAAATAATATAAATTATTTATAGGAGGTTTTATATGGTTACAGATGAGACAGTTAGTTACAACGTTGAAAAAGAAAAAAATGCAAAGACAAAAGAAATCTTAAAATCAGTTTATGAAGCTTTAACAGAAAAAGGTTATAATCCAATTAACCAAATTGTTGGATATATACTTTCAGGAGATCCAACATACATAACAAGTCATAACAATGCTAGAAATCTAATAAGACAAATTGAAAGAGATGAACTTTTAGAGGAAATGGTAAAAACATATATAGGATTGGACAAGTAATATGAGAGCGTTAGGAATTGACTATGGAGACGCGAGGGTGGGAATTGCTATTACAGATCCACTAGGTTATACAGCCCAAGGATTAGAAACAATACACCATCAAGGAAACGATAAAATAATATTAAAGCGTTTGGAAGAAATAATAAATCAGTATAACAACGAAATAAATACATTCGTCGTAGGAATGCCTATAAATATGAATGGAACTAAAACGGAAAGAGCAGAAATCACAGAAAAATTTATACACAAACTACAATGCAAATTCAATAAAATAAAAATAGTAAGAATTGATGAAAGACTAACGACGGTAGAAGCTCACAAAACAATGAACTTTTTAAATGTTAATAAATATAAAAAAAGAGATATAGTAGATACAATATCGGCAGTTTACATACTAGAATCCTATATGAAAATGAAAAAAGATAAATGAATATAATTGACAAAATTGAAAGATAATAGTATAAATAAAATGATTTTATTTTTGTAGAAATGCAAATTATAAATAAAATGTAAAAAATATGTCAAAAACTCTTGATATATTTTTTATTTATGATATTATATTTAATCAAGAAAAGGAAGTGATGTATCTTTATTTAATCTCATATAAATAAGGATGCATTTTTATTATACATGGAGGTATTTGGTATGGTTGAGACAAATTTACCTATATTATATTTACGTGAAATGGTCTTATTACCTTACAATGAAATAAGATTAGAATTTACTAATGATGAAGATAAAAAAGTTCTTTCTTTAGCAGAAAAACAACATGACAGTCATCTATTATTAGTAAATCTTTTAGACCCTCTTGAAGAAGAACCAGATATAAATGAACTCCCTGAAATTGGTATCTTAAGTAAAATAAAATCTAAGATAGATCTTCCTAATGGAATAACTAGAGTAGTATTAATAGGTATTGATAGAGTATCAATATCCAGTTATGCTAAGATAGGAAATACATTGTCAGCCTTTGTAGTACCTACTAAAGAATATGATTATAATGAAATAGAAGCAAGTGCTTTAAAAAGAATATTATATAGAAAATTAGATGAATATATAGATGTATCCCCATATATGTCTAATACCGTTTTAGGTCGTATAAATGATGTAAAAAACATAAGTAATTTATATGATATTA
>CAMGAZ010000085.1 GCA_946008205.1 uncultured Clostridium sp.
CATAATGGAGCATAGCATGAATTCATACAATAAGAAAGAATTAGAAAAGTGTGATTTATGCGAGAAAGGCCATAATCCGAACTGTGGCGATGAAATAGAACTACAAGTAAAAATGAATGGAGATATAATAGAAGACATAGCCTTTTCAGGACATGGGTGTGCAATATCACAGGCCTCTACGTCCATTATGATAGATACCCTAAAAGGTAAGACTATAAAAGAAGCAAAACAAATTATTGAAACTTTTATAGGAATGATAAAAAGAGAAATAACAGATGAAAAAGAGCTTGAAAAACTAGAAGAAGCAATAGCATTGAAAAATGTCTCAAACATGCCAGCAAGAGTAAAATGTGCATTACTTGCATGGCATACAATGGAAGATATGTTAAATAATAAATAAAAAATTAGAAGAGTAACTTTATACTTTACTCTTCTAATTTTTTGCTTAAATAAGCTTTATTTTAATACCTTTGTATGATATAATCGCAATTAGAGACAAAAGAGAGAAATAATTATAATATGGAGGAAAAAATGCCAGATTTTGTACATTTACATGTTCATAGTGAATTTAGTTTATTAGATGGAGCAAACAGAATAAAAGACCTACCAGTTAGGGCTAAAGAACTTGGTATGAAAGCAATGGCTATAACAGACCATGGAGTTATGTTCGGAGCAATTGACTTTTACAAAGCATGCTTAGCAAATGGCATTAAGCCAATTATAGGATGTGAGGTGTATGTTGCACCACGTAAAAGAACTGATAAAGATCCAAATTTAGATGCAAAATATAACCATTTAATTTTACTTGCAAAAGATAATGAAGGTTATAAAAATTTAACTAAAATAGTTTCTATAGGATTTACAGAAGGTTTTTATTACAAGCCTAGAATAGATAAAGAAACTCTAGAAAAATATCATGAAGGATTAGTTTGTTGTAGTGCGTGTCTAGCAGGAGAAGTTCCACAAGCTATATTAAAAGGTGATATGGAAGAGGCAGAGAGAGTTGCTTCTTGGTTTAAAAATGTATTTGGAGAAGATTATTATTTAGAAATACAAAATAATGGAATAAGAGAGCAAGTTTTAGTAAACCAGAAACTTGTAGAGCTTGCTCATAAGTTAGATATTCCGTTAGTTGCAACAAATGATTCACATTACTTAAAAAAAGAAGATGCGTACAATCATGAAATTCTTCTATGTATCCAGACTGGCAAAAAAATTACAGATGAAGATAGAATGAGATTTGAAACAGATGAACTATATTTAAAATCACCAGAAGAAATGTCAGACTATTTCTCTGGTGTACCAGAGGCAATTGAAAATACAGTAAAAATAGCAGATAAATGTAATGTCACTTTTGAATTTGGACATACAATTTTGCCTAATTATGATGTGCCAGAAGGATTTGCTACTCACTACGATTATTTAGAAAAATTATGTGATGATGGAATTCGCAATAGATATGGGGATAATCCTTCACAAGAAATTATAGATAGAAAAAATTATGAATTAGGCGTTATTAAAAAAATGGGATACGTTGACTATTTCTTAATAGTATGGGACTATATCCATTATGCAAAAACGCAAGGCATACCAGTAGGTCCAGGAAGAGGTTCTGGAGCTGGTTCTATTGTTGCATATGCAATAGAAATAACTGATATAGACCCTATGAAGTATGCTTTACTTTTTGAAAGGTTTTTAAATCCAGAAAGAATAAGTATGCCAGATTTTGACGTTGACTTTTGCTATGAAAGAAGACAGGAAGTAATAGATTACGTTTCTAGAAAATATGGGGCAGACCATGTTTCTCAGATAATTACATTTGGAACTATGTCCGCAAGAATGGTAATTCGTGATGTGGGAAGAGTTTTAGACGTACCATATGCAGTAGCTGATAAGCTTGCAAAAATGATTCCAAATGAATTACATATAACAATAAAAAAAGCGCTAGAGCAAAACAAAGAATTAAATGATGAATATGAAAATAATCCAGAAACAAAAAAATTATTAGATATAGCTATGGCTTTAGAAGGAATGCCAAGACAGGCTTCAACACATGCTTGTGGAATTGTTATTACAAAAGATCCAGTTGTAACATATGTTCCATTATATGTAAGAGATGGAATGATTTCTACACAATATATAATGACAACTTTAGAAGAATTAGGACTTCTAAAAATGGATTTCTTAGGACTACGAACTTTAACAGTTATTCAAGATACCATTAATTTAGTTAAGCAGAATAGAGGAATAGATGTAGAATTTGATAAAGATATGAATGACCCAAAGGTATATAAACAATGGCAAGAGGGAACTTCAATGGGAATATTCCAATTTGAGAGTCAAGGAATGACTAACTTCATGAAGGAGCTAAAGCCAGACTGTCTTGAAGATTTAATTGCCGGTGTTTCATTATACAGACCAGGACCAATGGATCAAATTCCAAGATATATAGCAAACAAAAAAGATCCAGACCATGCTGTATATACGCACTCTTCTTTAAAACCAATATTAAAAGTAACATATGGATGTATGGTATATCAAGAGCAGGTTATGCAAATAGTAAGAGATCTAGCAGGATATTCACTAGGACGTGCAGATTTAGTACGCCGTGCAATGGGAAAGAAAAAGCTGGACGTAATGGCAAAAGAAAGAGAAATATTTATACATGGTCAAGTAGATGAAAATGGAAAGGTTGTTGTTCCAGGCTGTGTAAGAAATGGAATAGATGAACAATCTGCAAATAAAATATTTGATGAAATGGCAGAATTTGCAAAATATGCATTTAATAAATCACATGCGGCATGCTATGCAGTAGTCTCATATAGAACAGCATATTTAAAAACATATTATCCAACAGAATTTATGGCTGCAATGCTAAACAGCTTTTTAGGAAATTTGGATAAAATTCCAGAATATGTAGACGAATGTAAGAGATTAAAAATTGAAATCCTAAAACCAGACATTAATAGAAGCTACACAAAATTTACAGTAGATAATGGAAAAATAAGATTTGGTCTTGGAAGTATAAAAAATGTTGGAATTGGAGCTGTAGATGCTATTGTAGAAAATAGAAAAAATAATGGAGAATATAAAAGCTTTACTGATTTCTGTGAAAGAATGGAAGGAGAGGCTGTTAATAAAAAGTGCATAGAGAGCTTAATAAAAGCAGGAGCTTTTGATAATTTTGCAGAAACAAGAAGTACACTAATGGCTTCATTTGAAGATATAATTGATACTATCAATGGTTCTTCTAAAAAGAATATACAAGGGCAAGTATCAATGTTTGACATGGCAGCTGGAAGCACAGATTCTGCGGAAGACAAGCAGGATATGGAAAAGCTAAAATATAAATATACAACATTAAAAGAGTATACAGACCAAGAACTATTATCAATGGAAAAAGAAATGTTAGGAATATATATTTCTGGACATCCTCTAGAAAAATATAGGGAACAAATTGCTAAACAAACAAATATAAATACATTGCAAATAAGAGAAGCTCAAGAAATATCTAATATAAACGAAGAAAGTACAAATGCGGAATTAATTACTACAAGAGGAGCATCAGCATTGAAAGATGGTCAATTTGTAAAATTTGCAGGGATAATAACTTCAGTAAAAAAGAAGTATACGAAAAATAACAAAATAATGGCTTTTGTAACAGTAGAAGATTTGTATGGAAGTTGTGAAATTATAGTATTTGAAAACTGTTATATGCAATGCTCTAATGAACTAATAGATGAGAATATTGTACTAGTAGAAGGAAGACTAAGTATAAGAGAAGACGAAGAAACAAAGATAGTGGCAAGAGAAATAAAAAAACTTGGGGACGAAAAAAAACAAGCTCTAACAATAAATATTACTAATCTAGATGATAACCAAAAAGATAGACTAAGAGGAGCTTTGAAATTCTTTTCAGGTGACAAAAATAATATACAAGTTGAAATAATAAATGGAGAAAGACAAGATCCAGCAGGTGGATTATATGTTACAAAAGAAATATTAGAAGAGTTGCAAGAAATTGTAGGAGTAGACAACGCAAAGATAGAATAATAGTCAAGCTATAGAATATTAATAATAACAATTTATCACATATAAAAATTGAAATAGTGATTGAAATATTTAAATAAAAATGATAGAATAATTCTAGAAAATGTTAGGGAATAAAAAAGGGATGCAAATTTTATGTTTAAATAAAAGTGTATCCTTATTTTTATAAAAATCAACATAAAATGGAGAGATGAAATTTATGAAAAAGTCTCTATTAAAAGATAGTGTAAGACAAATAAAAAATACGTTTAAGCGATTTTTATCAATATTATTAATCGTATTATTAGGCGTTGGCTTTTTTGCTGGAATGCAAGCAACAAGTCCAGATATGAAAGAGGCTGTAGACGAATATTTTGATGCGCAAAATATGATGGATATAGAGGTAATATCTACTTTAGGCCTTACTGAGGAAGATATTAATGCACTTAAAAATGTAGAAGGCGTCAGTCAAGTTAATCCTGCATATAGTTTTGATGCTAGTATAAATGCAGATGAGAAAGATATTGTAGTAAAAATTGAATCAATTCCTGAAGATATAAACAAAATTATTCTGCTAGATGGGAAATTACCGGAAAACTCTGACGAATGCGTAGTGGAAAGTGCAGTTCTATCTGGAACAAAATATAAAATTGGAGATTATATAACGATAAACCCAGAAAAAATGGATTCCAGTGAGCTAAATTCAGAAGAAAATACAGACGAGAATGAAGGTGCAAATGAGAATTCAGAAGAAGCAAGTGTGGTAAAAAACAATAAAATAAAAATAGTGGGAACTGTAAAATCTCCTCAATATATATCTAGGTCAAGAGGAACAAGTAAATTAGGCTCTGGAACAGTAAATTATTATATGTACATTCCTAAAGAAAATATAAATATAAGTGTGTATACAATAGCATACGTAACAGTGAATGGAGCTACAGAACTTAGAACGTATAATGACGATTATAAAGATTTGATTGATAGTGTAAAGGATAATATTGAAGAAATATCTGGAGAAAGAAAACAGGAAAGATATAACAGCATAGTAAATGAAGCAACAGAAAAATTAAATAATGCTCAAGCTAAGTATGATGAGGAAAAGAAAAAAGCCGAAGATGAATTAGCAGATGCAGAAAATAAAATTAATAATGCAAAAGACCAAGTTGCAAGTGGAGAAACAGAACTTGCAAATAATAAAAAGAAAGCACAAACGGAATTTACAAATGCAGAGAAAAAAATAAAAGATGCGGAAAATGCGATTGCAGAAGCAAAAGAACAATTTAGTAACAAAAAAGCAGAAGCAGAAGAAGAGATTAGCAAAGCACAAACGCAATTGGATACTTTGAAATCTACAAAGGAACAATATGACACATATGTGAATCAAAAATTGGAGTTAGAAAAACAGATTGCAACAATCGATGAAAATCTAAGTATGCTTAATCAAAATCCTGTAACAAATGCAGATAAAATACAAGAGCTAACCGCTATGAAAGCAAATTTAACAGAAAATCTAACTAAAGTAAATTATGCAATTACGACAATAGAAGATACTCTTTTAGGCCAAGGAATTCAAGCAAGCAGTTTAGAACAAACAATATCTGCAATTTCAACGCAAATTAATAATGGCAAACAAGAATTAGTAAATGCGGAAAAACAAATAACAGACGCAGAAAAAGAACTAGAAACAAATAAAACAAATTTAGCGAACATAAAAAAATCAACAAATAAAAATTTAGCAGAAGCGGAACGAGAACTTGAAAATGCTAAAGCTGAAATATCGGAAAATGAAGCAAAACTAGAAGATGCTAGAAAAGAAGCGGATGAAAAACTAGAAGAAGCACAGCAAAAATTAAATGATGCAAGGACCAAAATAAGTAAGATAGAGAAACCAACATGGTATATTTTAGACAGAAATTCAAATTATGGCTATGTGGAATATATACAGGATACGGATAGAATAGCTAATATTTCTAAAGTATTCCCAGCGGTGTTCTTTATAGTTGCGGCTTTAATCAGTTTAACATCTATGTCTAGGATGATAGAAGAACAACGTGTACAAATAGGAACATTAAAAGCTTTAGGGTATAATAAAATAGATATATCAATGAAATACATAATATATGCATTACTTGCTACAATAATTGGCGGAGTAATAGGCATGACCATAGGTTTTTACCTAATTCCAAATATAATATGGAGTATGTATGGAATGATGTATACTTTGTCGGAAGTACAGTTGAAGTTTAGGCTAAACATTGGCCTAATTGGCTTGATTTTTGCATTGGCATGCACTTTAGGAGCAACAATATACACTTGTATAAATCAATTGAAAGAAAAACCAGCAAACTTAATGCTACCAAGAGCTCCAAAGCCAGGTAAAAGAATATTTTTAGAAAAAATAAAATTTATTTGGTCAAGGCTTAAATTTACGCAAAAGGTTACAGCAAGAAATATATTTAGATATAAAAAGAAGTTTCTAATGACTATTATAGG
>CAMGAZ010000086.1 GCA_946008205.1 uncultured Clostridium sp.
CAAACGCTAGAAAGAGTGAAAGCAGCACAAAAGGAATTTGAAAAATATTCTCAAGAGCAAGTTGATAAGATATTTCAGGCTGCAGCGATAGCAGCAAATCAAGCAAGAATTCCGCTAGCAAAAATGGCAGTAGAAGAAACTGGCATGGGAGTAGTAGAAGATAAAGTAATAAAAAATCACTATGCAGCAGAATATGTATACAATAAATATAAAAATGAAAAGACATGTGGAGTAATTGAGGAAGACGAAAACTACGGAATTAAAAAAATAGCTGAGCCAGTAGGAGTAATTGCAGCAGTAATTCCTACAACCAATCCAACGTCGACAGCAATATTTAAAACATTAATTTCATTAAAAACTAGAAACGGAATTATAATCAGTCCACATCCTAGAGCTAAGAAGTCTACCATTGAAGCAGCAAAAATAGTGCTAGAAGCAGCTGTAAAGGCAGGAGCGCCTGAAGGAATAATCGCCTGGATAGATGTACCTTCTTTGGAACTTAGCAATTTGCTAATGCAATCAGCAGATATAATTCTTGCTACTGGTGGTCCAGGTATGGTAAAAGCAGCATATTCTAGTGGAAAACCAGCGTTAGGAGTTGGAGCAGGAAACACTCCAGCTGTTATAGATGAAAGTGCAGATGTAACCTTGGCAGTTAATTCAATAATACACTCAAAAACATTTGATAATGGAATGATTTGCGCATCAGAACAATCTGTTATTGTAAGTAACAAAATTTATGATCAAGTAAGAGATGAGTTTATAAAAAGAGGATGCTATATATTAAATCCAGAGGAAACAGAAAAAGTACGTAAAACAATTATTATAAATGGAGCACTAAATGCTAAGATAGTTGGACAAAAAGCCCATGCAATAGCAGAGCTTGCAGGAATAAATGTTCCAGAAGATACAAAGATACTAATTGGAGAAGTTGAGAGTGTAGATTTATCAGAAGAATTTGCACATGAAAAATTATCACCAGTACTTGCTATGTATAAGGCAAATAGTTTTGAAGATGCATTAGATAAGGCATATCAATTAATAGAAGATGGCGGACTTGGACATACATCATCATTGTATGTAAACACTGTTACTGGAAAAGAGAAAATAGAAAAATTTTATAGTAGGATGAAAACTTGTAGAGTACTAATAAACACACCATCATCACAAGGTGGAATAGGAGATTTATATAATTTTAAATTAACACCATCATTAACACTTGGCTGTGGAACTTGGGGCGGAAACTCAGTTTCAGAAAACGTTGGTATTAAACATTTAATAAATATAAAAACAGTAGCAGAGAGGAGAGAAAATATGCTTTGGTTTAGAGCACCTGAGAAGGTATATATAAAAAGAGGTTGTTTACCAGTAGCTTTAGAAGAGCTAAAAACAGTCTTAAATAAAAAGAGAGTATTTATTGTAACAGATACATTCTTATATGAAAATGGTTATACAAAAGTAATAACAGATAAATTAGATGAGATGGGAATATCACACGAGACATTCTTTAATGTGGCACCAGACCCAACACTTGCTTGTGCAAAAGAGGGAGTAAAATTAATAGATGCATTTAAGCCAGATTGTATAATAGCAGTTGGTGGTGGTTCTGCAATGGATGCAGCTAAAATTATGTGGGTAATGTATGAACACCCAGAAGTTGATTTCATGGATATGGCTATGAGATTTATGGATATAAGAAAGAGAGTATATACATTCCCTAAAATGGGAGAAAAAGCATATTTTATAGCTGTTCCAACATCTGCTGGTACAGGATCAGAAGTAACACCATTTGCAGTTATTACAGATGAGCAAACAGGAATAAAATATCCATTAGCAGACTATGAGTTATTACCAAAGATGGCAATAGTTGATTGCAACATGATGATGAATGCTCCAAAAGGACTAACAGCAGCTTCTGGTATTGATGCTGTAACGCATGCATTAGAAGCATATGCATCAATGATGGCAACTCCATATACTGATGGCTTAGCAAAAGAAGCTTTAATAAAAATATTTGAATATTTACCAAGAGCTTATGAAAATGGAGCAAATGACCCAGAAGCAAGAGAAGAAATGGCAAATGCAGCAACAATGGCTGGTATGGCTTTTGCAAATGCATTTTTAGGAGTTTGCCACTCAATGGCACATAAATTAGGTGCATATCATCACATTGCACATGGAATTGCAAATGCTTTATTAATAGATGAAGTTTTAAGATTTAATAGCGCAGAAGTTCCAACTAAGATGGGCACTTTCCCTCAATATGATCATCCACATACACTAAGAAGATATGCAGAAATAGCTGAAACATTAAAATTGGGTGGAAATACAGATGAAGAAAAACTAGATAACTTAATCAAAGCTATAGATGAATTAAAAGAAAAAATTGGAATTAAGAAAACAATTAGAGATTATGGTATTAAAGAGAAGGACTTCTTAGCAACATTAGATGAAATGAGTGAAAAAGCATTTGATGACCAATGTACAGGAGCAAATCCAAGATATCCATTGATAAGTGAGATAAAAGAAATGTATTTGAACGCATACTATGGAGGTGAAAGATAATGGAATTTAATTTAAATAATCCAATAGCCGAAAGAAAAACCAAAACAGTTTATAAAGACGGAGACAAAACAATAAAACTATTTGTAGAGAACTACTCTAAGGCAGATATATTAAATGAAGCTCTAATTCAATCAAGAGTTGAAGAAAACACCGATTTAAAAATATCAAGGTTACTAGAAGTAACAAAAATAGAAAATAGATGGGCATTAATTACAGAGCATATTGAAGGAACACCTTTAGATGTGTTAATGGCTGAACACCCAGAAAAAGAAGACGAATATTTAAACTTTTTTGTTGATATTCAATTAAATGTGTTATCAAAAAGAGTTCCATTATTAAATAGAATAAAAGACAAATATAAAAGAAAAATAAACGAAGCAAAGAATATAGATGATACTACAAAATATGAGCTATTACAGAGACTTGAAGGTATGAAAAACCATGACAAACTATGCCATGGAGACTTTAACCCAAGTAACATAATAGTAAAAGAAAATGGAGAATACTCTATAATAGACTGGGCACATGCAACGCAAGGAAATGCATCAGCGGATGTTGCAAACACATTTTTAACATTTTCAATGGAAGGAAAAGAAAATATTGCAGAGAAATATGTGGATTTATACTGCAAAAAAACAGGAGTAGATAAAAAAGAAGTGCAAAGATGGATTCCAATAGTTGCAGCAGTAGAAAAAGCAAAAGAAAAAGAGGAAGAGCAAGAATTCTTAAACAGATGGATAAATATTGTAGACTACGAATAAAACGACGTATTAAAATAGCAAGTAAATCTTGCTATTTTCTTTATTTTATAGTAGAATTAGTCAAGTAAAAAGTTAGAAAATGGAGATTTATAGATGATTATGGATATGCAAGAAAGAATAAAAATACAACAAGAATATATAGAAAAAGTAAATAAATTAAATTCGGGAAAAAATCTAAAATATGCAATATTAACAATGGGATGCCAGCTAAATGAAAATGATTCAGAAAAAATTTCTGGTATGTTAGAAGAAATGGGTTATAATAGAACAGATAAAGTAGAAGAAGCAAATTTTATTGCATTTAATACATGTTGTGTTAGAGAAAATGCAGAGGACAAGCTTTTTGGAAAATTAGGAGAAGTGAAAAAGTATAAAGAAACCAATGGTACAATAATTGCTATTGGTGGCTGTATGATGCAAGAAAAACATATTGTAGAAAAATTAAAGCAAAGCTATCCATTTTTTGATATAATATTTGGACCCCATACTTTATATAAATTTCCAGAAGATGTATATAATACAATAGTAAATGGAAATAGAATTGAGGATATATTAGATATTGATGGAGAAGTGATAGAAGGGTTACCAATAAGAAGAGATGATAATATTAAAGCATCTGTTGCTATTATGAATGGTTGCAATAATTTCTGCACATATTGTATAGTGCCATATGTACGAGGAAGAGAAAGAAGTAGAAAGGCAGAAGATATTATTGCAGAAATAAATTGCTTAGCAAAAGAGGGCTATAAAGAAATCACATTATTGGGGCAAAATGTTAATTCTTATATGAGAGTTGAAAGAGAAAGAGGAGAAAATGTTGGGGAAATAGATTCTTTTGCTAAACTGCTAAGAGAAGTGAATAAAATAGACGGAATAGAAAGAATCCGTTTTATCTCGCCACATCCAAAGGACTTTACGGATGATGTAATAGAGGCTATACGTGATTGCGACAAGGTTTGCAAAATTATACATTTGCCACTACAATCAGGAAGTTCTAAAGTGCTAAAAGAAATGAACAGAAAATATACAAAAGAACAATATTTAGCATTAGTTGATAGAATGAAAGAAAAAATTCCAGAAATAGTATTCTCTACAGATATAATAGTAGGATTCCCAGGAGAAACTGAAGAAGATTTCAAAGATACGCTAGATGTTGTAAA
The DNA here is from genome assembly GCA_946008205.1 of uncultured Clostridium sp. Lineage (GTDB taxonomy): Bacteria > Bacillota > Clostridia > TANB77 > CAG-508 > CAG-245. Next base: position 4,487 of record CAMGAZ010000086.1, read on the forward strand.
AAAAGTATGTTTTGAACAAGTTTATATGTTTATTTACTCTAGAAGGGTAGGAACGCCTGCTGATAAGATGGAGCATCAAGTCCCAGAAGAAATAAAACATAAAAGATTTGATGAGTTAAAGAAATTAGTTGAAAGCCAAATACAGGGAAATAATCAGAAATATGTTGGAACTATACAGAAAGTGTTAGTAGAAGGAACAAGCAAAACAAATGAAAACATGCTAACAGGAAGAACTGACACTAACAAAGTAGTTAATTTTGAAGGAACATCTGATTTAATAGGAAAAGTAATAGAACTCAAAATAGCATCGGAACATATGTGGTATTTAAAAGGAGAAAAACAAGAAGCTTAATCAAAAATAAAGTAAAGGAAGTAATAAAAATGGCAGAATATTCACCAATGATGCAACATTATCTTGCAACAAAGGAGAAGTATAAAGATTGTATATTGTTCTATAGATTAGGAGACTTTTATGAAATGTTCTTTGATGATGCAATAAATGTGTCAAGAGAACTTGAACTCACATTAACAGGAAAAGACTGTGGACAAGAAGAAAGAGCTCCAATGTGTGGAATACCATATCATGCAGCAGAAAGCTATATTGCAAAACTTGTACAAAATGGACATAAAGTTGCAATTTGTGAACAATTAGAAGATCCAAAACTTGCAAAAGGAATTGTAAAAAGAGATGTAATAAGAGTAGTTACTCCAGGAACTGTTACTGAATCGAATCTACTGGAAGAAAAACGTAATAATTACATTATGAGTATATTCAAGAAAGGTATATTCTTTGGAATTGCAATATGTGATGTATCAACTGGAGACTTTTATGCGGCAGAAATTAAAGAGGAAAATAATTTTGAAAGATTGTTAGATGAAATATCAAGATTTTCTCCATCTGAAATAATTGCAAATGAAATGTTATATGATTGTAGCGAGGAGATAAGTAAAATAAAAGAACGTTTTGACGTATATATTTCTACAGAAGATGAGTCTAACTTTAGCGAAGATACAGAAAATATATACATGCAATATGCTCTATCAGACGATAAAGGTAATATTATAAAAGATTTAGATAAAAGACTATTTGCTGTTTCTGCAATAAATGGTTTAATAAAGTACATAGAGGAGACGCAAAAAACAAAGTTAGAACATATAAATAAAATTACAATTTATACAATTACAAAATATATGTCATTGGACATAAATGCTAGAAGAAATTTAGAATTAACAGAAAAATTAAGAGATAAATCTAAAAAAGGTACTTTGTTATGGGTTCTTGATAAAACAGCAACTTCTATGGGAGGAAGACTTTTAAGAAGATGGATTTCTGATCCTTTAATTGATGTAGCAGAAATAAATAATAGACTAGATGCTGTACAAGAATTGAAGGATGATATTATGCTAAGGGGAGAACTAACGTCAAGTTTAAAAGGTGTATATGACATTGAACGATTAGCAGGTAAAATATCATATGGAAATGCAAATGCAAGGGACTTAAATTCTTTAAAATCATCAGCAAGTAAATTACCAGAAATAAAAAAATTAATAGAAAATTCTAAATCAGGTATGTTAAAAGAATTATATAATGAATTAGACTCGCTAGAGGATATTTATTCATTAATAGATAAAGCAATAGTCCAAGAACCACCAATATCAGTAACAGAAGGTGGAGTTATAAAAATGGGATATGACCCTGAGATTGATGAGCTAAAAACAGCAATGACTGACGGAAAAACTTGGCTGGTACAATTGGAGGCTAGAGAAAGAGAAGAAACCGGAATTAAGGGATTAAAAGTTGGATATAATAAGGTTTTTGGATATTACATAGAAGTTACAAAATCAAACTTAGCACTGGTACCAGATAGATATATAAGAAAACAAACGCTAACTGGTGGCGAAAGATACATAACAGAGGAACTAAAAGAATTAGAAACCAAAGTATTAGGAGCAGAAGAAAAAGTAGTTAATTTAGAATATCAAACTTTTACTAAAATAAGAGAGCAAATAAAATCTCAA
>CAMGAZ010000087.1 GCA_946008205.1 uncultured Clostridium sp.
TCAAAACCTCCTAAGAATCTATGAGCTAAAGCCGCTACCTTCCGATAATAGCGAAATTATTACCAACAATAGGCAAAAACAGCATATTATTTCGGCAATTAAAGCCGTAAGTAAAGCAAAAGAAAGTGTAGAGACGGGTATGCCTATAGATATTACAGCAATTTGCTTAAAAGATATGCTAGGAGAGTTATCAGAAATAACAGGGGAAAACGTATCTGAAGATATAATAAATGAAATCTTCAAAAAATTTTGTCTAGGAAAATAGAGAAATGTCGAAAAATGTCGAAAATATCGGTTCTGAAAATGGAAAAAGAAAAATTGACATATTGACAATCATGAAAGGCAAAATAAGCCCTATAAGAACATCTTGAAATAATGCAATGACAAATAGACAATCTTTTTCAAAAAAAGCAGTTTCCACGAAAGCTGATAATTCAGGAAAATTATAGTTAGTGAAAGAAAATAATAAAATAGAAGGAGTAATATAATGAAATATGATGCAGGAGAATACGATATAGCTGTTATTGGAGCTGGACATGCAGGATGCGAAGCAGCCTTAGCAACTGCTAGAATGGGAATGAGAACGTTGTTGTTTTCAATGAGCTTGGAGACTGTAGCTAATATGCCTTGCAACCCTCATATAGGAGGAAGCTCTAAAGGACATCTTGTTAGAGAAATTGACTGTTTGGGTGGAGAAATGGGAAAGAATATAGATAAGACTTTCGTCCAAATCCGAATGTTAAATACTTCTAAGGGGCCAGCAGTACATTCTTTAAGAGCACAAGCTGATAGAAAAAAGTACCAAGTAGAAATGAAACATACATTAGAAAAACAAAAAAATCTATATCTAAAACAGGCTGAAATTGTGAATATCGGTGTTGAAAATGGAAGAGTGGCTAATGTAGAAACAAATGTTGGAGCTATATATAGAGTAAAAGAAGTTATACTATGTACAGGTACATATTTAAGAGGAAAAATATTTATAGGTGAGTCGTCCTTTGAAGGTGGACCGGATGGAGTATTTCCATCAAATAAACTGTCTGATGTATTAGAAAGACTAAAAATAAAGCTGGTAAGATTTAAAACTGGAACTCCAGCAAGAGTAAATAGAAACACAATAGATTTCTCGAAAATGGAAGTACAAAATGGCGATGAGAAAGTAGAGGCTTTTTCTTTTGACGACAAAATTGATAGTAAGGAAGAGCAATTACCATGCTATTTAACATATACAAACGATAAAACCCATGAAATTATAAGAAAAAATTTAAGTAGATCTCCTCTATATTCGGGGACTATAACGGGGACTGGACCAAGGTATTGTCCTTCGATAGAGGATAAGGTAGTAAGATTCGCTGATAAAGAGAGACATCAAGTTTTTATAGAACCGCTTGGAAGAGATACAGACGAAATGTATGTTCAGGGAATGAGCTCTTCTTTACCAGAAGACGTTCAAATAGCCATGTATAGGACTTTACCAGGACTAGAACATGTAGAATTTACGAGACCTGCGTATGCAATAGAATATGACTGTATAGATCCATCAATGCTTAAGCTATCGCTTGAATATAAAGATATAGATGGTATGTTTTTTGCAGGGCAAATAAATGGAACATCTGGATATGAAGAGGCTGCAGCACAAGGGATTATTGCAGGGATAAATGCAGCAAGAAAATTACAAAAAAAGGAGCCATTAATCCTAGATAGATCACAAGCGTATATTGGTGTTTTAATAGATGACATTGTTACAAAAGGAACAAATGAACCATATAGGATGATGACTTCAAGAGCTGAATACAGGCTTCTACTAAGGCAAGACAATGCCGACCTTAGATTACTAGAAATTGGACATGAAAATGGATTAATTTCTGATGAAAGGTATGATAAATTTCTAACAAAGAAAAAGCATATATACGAAGAAATAGATAGATTAAAGAGAACGACTGTAAGACCAACAGAAAAAGTAAATGAAATATTAACAAAATATAATTCTTCCAACATAAATGCGGGAGTTAAGATGGCTGATTTATTAAAGCGAACGGAGATAAAATACGAATATTTAAAAGAAATTGATAGTAGTATGCCAGAATTAGACGAGGAAGAGGTAAAAGAAGTCGAAATACAAGTAAAATATGAAGGATACATTAGACTAGAAGAAGCTCAAGTTGAAAAATTTAGAAAACTTGAGAGTAAAAAATTGTCAGCAGAAATTGATTATTCAAAGATAAATGGGCTTAGACTTGAAGCGAGACAAAAACTAAATAAGATAAAACCAGAATCTGTTGGGCAAGCATCAAGAATATCTGGAGTTTCACCAGCAGATATATCTGTTCTATTAATATATTTAGAGCAACTTAAAAGGAGATAATAATGGAATATAATGAGTTTGAACAAATTTTTAAGAATAGAGAAAAAGAAATTAATATTGATGTTTCTGATGAAAACATTAAAAGATTATATGATTATATGAAAACTTTAATAGATTGGAACAAAAAAATAAATCTTACTGCTATTACTGATGAAAAAGAGATTATTGAAAAACATTTTATAGACTCGTTAACGATATTAAACTATATTAAGGATAGCGATAAAGTGGTTGATGTTGGGACTGGCGCTGGTTTCCCAGGTGTTCCATTAGCTATTAACTCTGCAGCAAAAATTACTTTAATAGATTCGTTAAATAAAAGGATTAATTTTTTAAATGAAGTAAAAAGCAAATTGAATTTAGATAATGTTCAGAATATTCATGGAAGAGCTGAAGAAATTGCAAGGGAAAAACAGCATAGAGAAAATTATGATGTTGCAGTATCGAGAGCTGTAGCACCGATGAATATATTAGCAGAGTACTTATTGCCATTTGTCAAAGTTGGAGGAATATGCATATGTATGAAAGGACCTAACATTGAAGAAGAAATTCTTGACTCTAAAAATGCGGTGGAACTGTTAGGAGGAGAGGTTATCGACCAAGTCAATATGAAACTAAATGATGGAAACATTAGTAGAAATTTGATTATCATACAAAAAGTTAAACTTACAGCGGATAGATATCCTAGAAGACCTGGTGTGCCTGAAAAACAGCCATTATAGTAATAAAAGTAATACAAAAAATATCACAAAAATTAATATTTTTTATTGACATATTAGTAATATTCATATATTATTAATATGTTATTTTTTACACATAGGAGGGATAAATTTGGGAAAAGTAATATCAATAGCAAACCAAAAAGGTGGAGTTGGAAAAACAACAACATCAATTAATTTAAGTACTATTTTGGCTAAAAAAGGTAAGAAAGTTCTACTTATAGATGCAGACCCACAAGGCAATGGTACCAGCGGTTTGGGAATAAATAAAGAACAAAAGTTCTCTGTTTATGATGTATTAATTGAGGACATTGAAGTGGAAAATACATTACAAAAAACTCTAGTTAAAAACTTGGATTTATGTCCATCAAATATAAATTTAGCTGGAGCTGAAGTGCAACTAGTTTCTATGGAAGACAGAGAATATAGACTAAAAACAAAATTAGATATTATAAAAAATAAATATGATTATATAATTATAGATTGTCCACCATCATTGGGATTAGTTACGCTGAATGCTTTTACTGCCTCTGATAGCGTTTTAATTCCTGTTCAATGCGAATACTATGCATTGGAAGGATTAGGGCAATTATTAAATACAATAGAATTAGTTAAAAAACACATGAATAAAGATTTAAGAATAGAAGGTGCGTTGCTTACAATGTATGATGCAAGGACGAATTTATCAAATCAAGTAGTGAAAGAGGTAAAGAGATATTTTGAGGATAAAGTATATAAAAATGTTATTCCGAGAAATGTAAAGCTTAGTGAAGCTCCTAGTTATGGAATGCCTATTACAATGTATGACCCAAGATCAAAAGGAGCAAAGAGCTATGAGAAATTCGCTAAAGAATTTTTAAAGAAGAATGAAGAAGAGTCAAAAGCTGCAAGACATATGAAAAAGGAGGAAAAATAGTAATGGCTAAAAAAACAGGGTTAGGAAAAGGATTAGATGCTTTATTTAGCGATAATATAAAAATTGAGGATGAAATAGCAGAAGGAGAAGTTGTACAACAAATAAAGATAACAGATATAGAACCTAATAGAGATCAGCCTAGAAAAAAATTTGATGAGGAAAAACTAAATGAGTTAGCCACATCAATAAAACAATATGGAGTAATACAACCAATCATCGTTACGCCTAAAGATGAATACTACCAAATTATTGCAGGCGAAAGAAGATGGAGAGCTGCAAAGAAGGCAGGATTGACCGAAATGCCTTGCTTGGTAAGAACTAAGACAGAACAAGAAAATAGAGAAATAGCACTTATAGAGAATATACAAAGAGAGAACTTGAATCCTATAGAAAAAGCTAGAGGATTAAGAAGGCTATTAGATGATTACGGATTGACTCAACAAGAATTAGCGGACAAGCTTGGAATGAGCAGAAGTGGATTGACTAACAATGTAAGAATTTTAAATTTAGATCCAAGAGTAATCGATCTTGTTTTAGAATATAACTTTAGCGAAAGACAATGCAGAGAGTTAATGAAAGTTCAAGATCCAGATAAACAATACAAGCTAGCACTAGGTGTAGTAGAATATGGCGATAAGTATGATGAATTAGAAAGAAAAATAAATAATGATAGACAATTACCAAAGAGGGATATAGAAAAGGCACAAAAATACCAAGCTATATATAGGGATATAGAAAATTCTTTCCAGGGATTTTTTGGAACCAAGGTAAAATTAGAGGCAGGAAAAAGGAAAGGGAAGATAGTTATTGAATACAATTCAAATGACGACTTAGAAAGGATTTTGAACTTAATAAAATAGAAAGGAATTATATGTATGAAGCTGAATTTCGAGTTTAATATATTTAATGTCATATTATTAGTTATTAATATATTAGTATTAATCATATATATATTAAATTCTATAAAGTTAAGTAAATTAAGAAAAAACTATGCTGATTTTATGACAAAATTAGGAAAAGGTAATAACATAAATGATATGTTAGAAAGTTATGTAAAAAGCGTAGAAGAAATAAAAAAAGAGAATACTGAAATAGAACAATATTGCAAAAAAATAGATGAAGATTCTAAACAAAACTTAAAGAAAATAGGCATGATAAGATATAATGCATACAAAGACACAGGAAGTAATCTTAGTTTCGCATTGGCAATACTTAATGATAATAATACTGGAATAGTTCTAAACGGAATATATGGAAGAGATACGTCGAATATATATGCAAAACCGGTTGTAGAAGGAAAGTCTGAATATGCTTTATCAAAGGAAGAAAAAGAAGCAATTGAAAAGGCAACAAAGTAATAGCTTAACATAATTAAGCTATTTGCTTTGAATGCCACTATTTGAAATAAAAATAAAAATAAAATGTGCCAATATTGTTGACAAGTAAGATACTTTTATGGTATTATATAACTTGTCACAAGATGATATGGAGAGGTGGTCGAGTTGGTTTATGGCACCAGTCTTGAAAATTGGCGTAGGTTTGTAGCCTACCGTGGGTTCGAATCCCACCCTCTCCGCCATTTTTTTTATAAGAATACAAGGAGCAGTACCCAAGTGGTTGAAGGGGGCAGTTTGCTAAACTGCTAGGGTTCGTAAGGGCCGCGGAGGTTCAAATCCTCTCTGTTCCGCCAAAATATCAGGAGTTATTTCCTGATATTTTTTTATAAAAAATAAATGCTAGATTTATCTAGCATTTTCTTTTTTTTAACCTTATATCATCACCGAAGAAGTAACAGATATTATAGTTACCTATAAATCGAGAAACGATGCGTTCTCCGTAACTATCAGCCAGATTGCTTATACTTAAATTAGTTGATATAACCGTTTTAGTAATCTTATTATTCTGATTTAGCAATCTAGCATTAATTATCGTAAACAATTCTGAAAATTTCATACTATTCATACTTTCGGTACCTAGATCATCAATAACTAATAGGTCGACTGTAAGAAGATTTTTTAATACGTTAAAGTCTGTTGACTTTCCGTAATCTATACTCTATGATTGAATCTAACATTATTGGAGCAGTTTGATAAAGTACAGTTTTATTTTTCTTTAACAATTCATTTGCTATACAATTGGAAAGAAAGGTTTTTCCTAAGCCAGTGTTTCCGGTGAATAATAAATTTTTTTCTTTTGGATTCTCAAAATTGTTTATAAAATTATCACAAATTTTTTTTATTATCTCTATGTTCTCTTTAGGAGAAATAGAAGAATTATATTTTTCTTTATTTATTTCTTGAGAATATAAATTTGAAGAAAAATCATCGAAACTGTATTTAGAGATATCGAAACTATTAATTTTATTATATTCAATGTCAAATATACGCTGTTTCAAACAATTGCACATTTTTGTTGAATAATTTTCAGTGATATATC
>CAMGAZ010000088.1 GCA_946008205.1 uncultured Clostridium sp.
ATAACGATCAGTGCCATTTAAAAGAGTATCATTAAAGGAAGAATATGAAATTATAGCCTTAGAAAAACGCTCGGGCCATACCCCATCATAATTAGCTACGATCTGACGCAAGGATGCACTATCTAACTCAGCGAAATCCTCGTCAAAGCGAAGCATTTCATTGCGCCACTTATGATCTACTACTAGAGCTCTAGGGCAAATTACTAAAACTGACTTAACCTCTGAGCGAGCCTCTAGTTCCTTTAAAATCAAACCAGCTTCAATGGTTTTACCTACACCAACGTCATCAGCAATCAATATACGCTGTTCATCAGATTTTATCATCTTTAATGCCGGCCTAAATTGATAAGGAACAAAATCAATTCTTGCAGCATTTAGAGAATACAGGTTGCTTTTGCCAGGATTATTGATTTGGTGCGCCGTCAACATCAGCTTTAGTTTATCCAAGGTAATTGTTTTGCTTACTTCAACAATTGCAGCATTCATTAGCTGCTCTTTATAAAATGGCTGCACTCCTTCGGGACCAAAAAACACCATGTATTTTTTACCGTTTATAGCAGTTACGTAGCCTTGTTTGCTTAGATCAGATTTGAGCTTGACCATAGAACCAACGTTGATATCATCATTTTGAACAACGACCGGCTCAACTGCATGTACCTCATCCATTAGAGTATGGTTAACAACTATGCTACCATTGTCGTTTTCAATACTCATAATGAGGTTTTCCAAAGCATTTAGCTCTTTTGCTGGGCAATCAAAACTTTCTAACAGATTTTTTATAACCTCAAGATCTGCCAAAATGGTTTTTTTATTAATATCGGATGTAGAGACATGAGCCCATCTGTTCCTCACCTGCTGCATTTCAATAGCATTATTTCTATACTTTTTATTCAGAAACACAATACCAGCTAGAGAAAACCAGTTATTTAACAAAACCTTAAGGCTTGATGCCAAATCCAACCCAGTAATATCCTGTGCTGCCTTTGCCTCTAGGTTTGAGCGCTGAATAGGGGTTAAACTGGATAGTACCAAATCGTGCCACCAATTTTTAGTTATAGCCGGAAGATACTTTTGCAGCCATTTGGTTAATGTTCCATTTAGTATCAGCTCATATTTTGTTATTTCACTTACTATATCAGTCGAAATCATCAAAAATCACTTCCTTGGACTTCTTTTTAGCCTTTTCCTCTTTATGGACATCTCGCTTTGTTTTAGTTGTTATTTTGCTTTCAGCACCAAGAATGGCCTTCACTTTTGCAAAATGAGCACCAGTAAATTTTATAGTTTTTTGTACATCAGGAATGTCTATTTCAATAACACCCCATCCCTCTGGATTTGTAGTACTAATATCAGCTTTTAATTGTGCCATAATGCGGTTATTGCGACGCATGCTCCTATAATCAGAAGCGCAATGTAAACACAGGCTTAGATACATTTCATCCCATGCGTAGCTAGGCTCGGGCACTATGCTAACCTTTTGGACATAGTTTCTATTAAACCTTTTCCCACACATTTGGCAAAAACAAGCATTGTCATCAATTCTACTTGAGTATTGATTATAAAGATATGCTTCAGGATAAATTGCCTCATTAGGCTGCCAAATAGTAACTTCTACAGGCTGGTAAATATTTGGATATTGCATTTTCCTATTAACTTGTCCCATAACAAAACTATAGCTACCAACTTTTTGACTAGGAAAATCCTCTGGGCTAGCAACAGGCTCTGTTGAAACATTACGTCCTCTATAATATTCAAGTCCAAATTCTTCTACTAGTTCATCACTAATAACACCCTGACCAATCATCCCCACAAGTATATCATATCTATTTTTTAAATCATTATCCAAGATATCCTGAATATCGTCTGCATCCATATTATCTAAAAACAAACCATCATAATCCTCAAATGTAACATTATCAATATCAGGACATCCCAAATACCTGGCTAAATCAAGGTAATCGTCATGGATAAGCAGATTTTGTATTGCTTGACCATAGAATATCTTATTCTTATCAGAAACAAATTTTCTACCACGACTATACTCATTGCTTTGCATTTTCATCGGAATTTCGTTCAGTAGTCCTAATAATGTATATCTACACTTAATAAATGAACTACGATTGGTATCATATTCAGATTTTAAGTATGACGCTATCTTAGCCATATCATTGTCGTGTTCTATCATGTATACAAGGTTATCCTGATATACCTTATCAAGTACCTGTTGAGTTAAAGGTGGAATGGCATATTTAGGACTCAAAATACGATTTGCCATTTCCACAGGCATCTTCTCAGAATCAAGAACTTTAATTTGCCGCTCTGAAATTTTAGATACATGGTGATATATGGTTCCCTCCGCAGCAGAAATATAAATAGTCACTACAAGATTATCTATTCTTTCACGTATAGGAAATATCGGCATACTAGCAATTAATGGAGCAATTTTTTCATTTCTATTAAATGCATACTGTGGATTACCCAGATACTTGTAAAGAGCACTTTGTAGCTTAGGTTGATAAACAAAAGCATTTACATATTTTTTAATAAAACTAATGCTCTTTTCGTGAGGAATGAATTCACAGCCGAGATACTGTAACAAGCCGTTGTATTGACTTTTATTCATGGAATTAATAATAGTTGTTCCCAGCTCATCTCCAGTATTACGGTTTTCCAAAATAAATTCGGCTACGACATCTGGAATAACCTTACAATTGCCACGACTAGCACTTACCCAAACATTTTCATGGATAAGGCAAGGCAGTACTTGTAATTTTTTCAGTTTATCCAGCCATGGAACATCGTTTAAATATGAACTCTCAAAAACACTGAAGCTTACTTCGTTATTTTGGCTCTTGTAGCCAGCAAACTGCAAAACATCAATGCCGTACTCCTCTTTCTTATCTTCCATAAAGCGTGCAAGTGCGTTATAAAAAGCTGCACGGATATAATTATTCCATTGGTTCTGCAGCAAGCCATCCCTTGCTGTCGTAAGCTCAAATGGAGCATCTATGATAAGAGAAATATTAGTTTGAACTTCTGTAGGTAATCCCGAATATAGGAATCTTTTTTCCGGTTTATAATCCTTGGAAGTATAAAAATTGATGCTCTGCTCAGGAGAAATTCTCCTATGTCCATCGCTTCTTTCTTTAATTGCATTCTGGTCATTCACTTTAAAACTATAAGTATATTTATTAAACTTCTTAATCTCACCATTGACAACAATTACACGCTTATCATCAACATCATTAATATCAATAATGGTATCACCGATTTCGATATGCTTTAATTTCTTCAAGCAAATACACAATTGGAGAATTTTATCACTACTAGGTAACTCGTAATCAGGATCCTTCATTGTAAATCTCATCACGGTACCACTAAGTTCATTCATTGGAGTACATTTATTAGGTACTGTTGGTTTATCACTTGTTAATATAAAATCAAATCCATTACTATGAATAGTTACTTTTTCTGCAACTTCAAAAACCGATTTAAAGCCTATGCCTTTTTCACCAATCACATTGCCTGTTTGAATTTTTTTCTTAGTAGATTCACCAATGGCAGTAATAGAACGAACATTACTCTTGGTAAAACCAACCTCATTGTATCGCAAATCCAGCTTGCCATCTTTTAGTTCCATTTTTACAGTTGGAACCTCATCTTCCGGATAGGTACAATCATCAACATTCTGCAGCAGCTCATTAATAAACCTATTCCTATTGCCACTTGCACTGTTGACTATCTTAATATAGCGTTTGTAAACAACAGGACCATAAGCATTCACTAAGCTGGAACGAACTGCCTGAAGTTTTTCAAGGTAATCAGCATTAGATAAAGTTTCAACCTCTTTAGAGTTTAATGTCTCGGTAGCCTGCCTTATACGCAAAACAGCCATGAATGTTTTATTTTTATCGTAAAAATCACAAAAGGCACCGAAAGCAGATAAAGCAGTAGCCTTATCTAAAACTACTCCATTGTTAGCGACAAAATAAAAGCCGTCAACACCAGTGTCAAGAACTAAAATATTTAAATTGATGGCTTTTAGATAGCTTATGAGTTTCGCATCCAAAGTTGAACCATCAATTAAACCTGATAATACTTTCTTCTGTTCAGCGGTCATACAGGGAATATCTTCATGAGCCATGACAATACTATTATGGTACCTCATAACAAAATCCCGGCCATATTTGGTAAACGCATCCTTAAAGTTTTTGTGATGTGCAATGGATTTTATTTGTGCAGGCCTTATATAAAATCTAAACTTATTTGCATTTAATTCATCGATGATTTTTTGACTTGGAAGATCTACCAAAACATCTGCTATTTCATCAAAACGTAATTCATCTTGCCAAGCAAGCGACAAAAGTCTACTTGATACATCCCTTATTACTTCTACACCATAAGCATCCATTTTAGGCAAAATACCATCAGATAAAGCACTAGGAACAAATAACTTTTTATGATGTCTCAAAAGTCTGTGTAGCACTTCTACCTTACACTTCAATTCTCCTTTTTCAATAAAAACAACGTTATTGGCACTATAGTACTTCCCATCATCAGAGATAAATATGCTTTCTTGTACTATACTTTCTCCTAATAGACCACCAGTACAAATACACCTTACCTTATCATTAGAGCAATAAAAGAAGTAAGTGTTTTTCCTTGGGATATAAGAACATATTCTGTTTTTAACAATAGTACACAGATGTCTATACACCGCTTTGACAAATATCTCAACATGCTCAATTGTAAATTTAAACCAACTATTGTACCCCTGAGGATCCACATATTCACGAGAGCCATCTAATTTGAAAGGCACATGCAGAACTACAGGAGCTTGGATTTCTATCTGTGTCGGTAAAAAAGAATACAGCAATCCCTTCTCGTTACCATAGTCAGAATCCAATGGCATAATAGCAATTAAATCATGCCGTTTTCTCATAAACCTAGTATCTTCACCATATCTAGATTGGCATTCCTTACGACCGTACACGATGGGCATAATATACCTAACACAGTTTATCTCTTGATTGATCTCAACATCATTACCAATGCCAGGCCTTCTTTGCTTCATGTTGACAGATACTTTTACGTTATCTTCAAATGCCATACCACAAATATTACCTGGGTTCTTTCTCTCCACGTTAAACTCAACATAGTCGAATCCATCCTGATAGATTTTCAAATGAGTCAATTTATTCAAAAACAAAATGGGATTTTGTTTTAATATGGCTTCTTTCTTCGCGTATGTGTTTGCTATGTTACTATATATGCTTCTTGCGGTATCCCTATCCGTAACTATGGTCAATTTTGTTCCTTGTACTTCTTTAAAATCATCATAGAATGGGACAGGAACAATAATATTATCTTTTGTAAAATAAAATGAAAATCTGCCACTTTGGATGTATACCTTGTCGGCAATGCCAAATACAGATTTAAAACCTATGCCTTTTTCTCCTATTTCTACCTTCTCTTCAGAAACATTCTTTGCCGCTTCTGCAATACCAGTAATGGCAAACACATTAGCAGGCGTGAATCCTAACTCATTATATGTAAACACAATCTTTGCTGTATTTTCATTGCTTCTTTCAAAAAATACTTCTAGGTTACAATCGCTTATATCTTCATAGTCACAATCATCCACATTTTGAATTAGCTCATAGAGGAAACGCATTTTATTAGTATATACGCCGTCCTCACCAACAGCAAGGAGGGAACCTAAGGTTTTCAAAAACTGGCTTCCTAATGTTTTCATGGACTCGTAACTAAAGGAACGACACTTTGCCAATAGCTCAATATATTTTTTATGATCTGACATAGTTTGCAAATCATTTTTTTGAAATGCAGATAGCTTTTCCCTTAAGGCATCAGCACTATTTTTAGTAAGATCATTCGGGTCAACATTCCCATATTTAATATATAGGTCGTCAATCTTAGTCATATTAATTCCCCCACCCATATTTCTACACATTTACAAGTATAATAATTTGACATTTACTGCCAAATCCCTCTACCTGCTCCTAAAACATTTTAGCAGGCCACTACCACTACCATTTAAATCTACCACTACCATAAGTATATCACTTCGATGCGTCAGAAGCTGTCTACCATCTCCACCCCAACGACAGGCGGTGGAAAAATTTAATTAACAAAAAATCCCTAAAGTACCAATCCCGAAGTTTCCAAAAACCTCAAAAAACACCACCATCTGCCCAATTAATAGTTTCTTTGAACTCCTTTGAAATTTTAGCCAAAAAATTTTCTCCACTCACAAAGACATTCCACATTGTTAACTATTTATTACGGTTATTGTTTTATAATTTTAGAGAAGATAAAACTTATATCTTTAATCCAGTAGAAAGGATGTCAAGAGAAAATTGGCAACATATTTTGTACGGATGTCAA
>CAMGAZ010000089.1 GCA_946008205.1 uncultured Clostridium sp.
CATCAGAGTAATATGCGAAAATCCTAAGCATAAACAAAGACAAGGATAATTAAAAATTAGATATTAACACAAATCGAGATTAGCGGCTGTTAAATATGGTTGTACTATATTTAATAAATTTAAGGTTTGTGTTTATATATATGCTTATAAAAAAGTTAAAGACTGATTTAAAAAACTATAAATCACATAAATATTATAAAATACCTCTGAAATTATAATATGAGTGGAAATTTAAAAGAGTTAAATTAGTACATTTCACCTTTAGCAATTTTAGAAAGCAAAAAACAAAAAACAAAATACAAAAATAACATTTGGAGGTGCAAAAATGGCTCGTTTAGCAGGAGTTGATTTACCTAGAGAAAAGAGAATAGAAATAGGACTTACATATATATATGGAATAGGATTGTCTCGTTCTCAAGAAATATTAAAAAAAGCTGGAATAAATCCAGATATTAGGGTAAAAGATTTAACAGATGAACAAGTACAAGCAATAAGAAACGCAATGGAAGGTTATACACTAGAAGGTGACCTAAGAAGAGAAGTTGCATTAAATATAAAAAGACTAACAGAAATTGGTTGCTACAGAGGAACAAGACATAGAAGAGGTCTTCCAGTAAGAGGACAAAGAACAAAAACAAATGCTCGTACAAGAAAAGGACCAAGAAAATTAGTAAGCAAGAGCAAAAAATAAAATTAATATCCAAAATCCAAGAGGAGGGAAAACTTAAAAAATGGCTACAAAGAATTTAGCAAAGAAACCAACTAGAAGAAGAGACAGAAAAAATATAGAAAAAGGTATGGCTCATATTCATTCTAGTTTTAATAATACAATAGTTACAATAACAGATACTCAAGGTAATGTTTTATCATGGGCAAGTGCTGGAGAATTAGGATTCAAAGGTTCAAGAAAAAGTACTCCATTTGCTGCAGGAGAAGCTGCAGAAACAGCTGCTAAAGCTGCAATGGAGCATGGTTTAAAAACAGTCGATGTATTTGTTAAAGGACCAGGTTCTGGCCGTGAGTCTGCAATAAGATCATTACAAACAGCAGGACTTGAAATAACATCAATCAAAGATGTTACTCCAATACCTCACAATGGTTGTAGACCACCAAAAAGAAGACGTGTATAATTTTTATTATGCGATTTAAGAATATAAATAAAACGAAATAAATCAATAAAGTTTGTGAAATAATTAAGGAAGGTGAAATATAAAATGTCAAGATATAAAGACGAACAATGCCGTATTTGCCGTAGAGAAGGACAAAAATTGTTCTTAAAAGGCTCAAGATGCTATTCTGACAAATGTAGCATAACAAGAAGAAATTATGCACCAGGACAAAATGGTCAAAAGAAAAGCAAAATTTCTGAATATGGTACTCAGTTAAGAGAAAAACAAAAAACAAAAGCTTTCTATGGAGTAGGAGAAAAACAATTCAGAAAATACTTCGAAATGGCTTCAAATAGCAGAGGAAAAACAGGTGAAGTATTACTTCAAATACTAGAAAGCAGATTAGATAATGTAGTTTACAGATTAGGATTTGCAAGCTCAAGAGCACAAGCTAGAATGCTTGTAACACACGGAGCTTTTGAAGTAAACGGACAAAAGGTAGATATACCATCATACCTAGTAAAAGCTGGAGACGTAGTTTCAGTAAGAGAAATAAGAAAAGATAATGGAGCAATAAAAATTGCTGTAGAAGAAAATAGTAGCAGACCAGTTCCAACATGGCTTGAAAAAGACGCAGAAAAGCTAAGTGGAAAGGTTGTTACATTAGCAACAAGAGAAGACATTGACCTACCTGTTGAGGAACATTTAATAGTAGAGCTTTACTCTAAATAATAGGTTATATTAAGTATAAAAGTTGTAAATATATTAATCCAGTATATTTATAATATTAGGAGGTAAAAATGATAGAATTTGAAAAGCCAAATATTAAATGCTTAGAAATGGATAACAGTAAAAATTATGCTAAATTTACATGTGAACCACTAGAACGTGGATATGGTATTACAATAGGAAATTCATTAAGAAGAATATTACTTTCTTCACTTCCAGGAGCAGCTATAACATCTGTAAAAATAGATGGAGCTGCACATGAATTTACTACAATACCAAATGTAGTTGAAGATGTACCAGAAATTATAGTTAACTTAAAGATGGTAAGAATCAAAGTAAATGGAGATGAACAAAAAACTCTAAGAATAAACTTCCAAGGAGAAGGAGAAGTTACAGCTGCAAACATTGAAACAGATGGAACAGTTGAAATACTAAATCCTGACTTACATATAGCAACTGTATCTGAAGGTGGACATCTAACAATGGAAATGACAGCAAATCGTGGCAGAGGATACAACAATGCAGAAAAAAATAAAACACCAGATATGCCAATAGGAGTTATTCCAATAGATTCTATATATACACCTGTAAAGAAAGTAAACTATACAGTAGAGAATACTAGAGTTGGTCAAATGGTAGATTTAGATAAGCTTACAATCGAATTATGGACGGACGGAAGCCTTAAACCATACGAAGCATTAAGCTTAGCTGCTAAAATAATGACAGAACATTTAGAACTATTCATTGACTTATCAGAAATAAGTAAAAATACTCAAGTAATGGTAGAAAAAGAAGAATCTAAGAAAGAGAAAGTATTAGAAACTTCAATAGAAGACTTAGAATTATCTGCAAGATCATTCAACTGCTTAAAGAGAGCAGGAATATCTACAGTAGAAGATCTAACAAATAAGACTGAAGCTGAAATGATGAAGGTAAGAAATTTAGGTAAAAAATCATTAGATGAAGTAACTAACAAATTACATTCATTAGGTTTAGACTTCGCAAGCAATGATGATTAAAGGAAGGTGAAAAAAGTGGCAACAAATAGAAAATTAGGAAGAACAACTGACATACGTCTAGCAATGCTTAAAACTCAAGTAACAGACCTATTATGGCATGGAAAAATTGAGACAACTGTAACAAGAGCTAAAGAAACAAAAGCAATAGCTGATTCTTTAATAGCTTTAGCAGTAAAAGAAGCTGGAAACTTTGAAGAAGTAGAAGTTAAAGTTTCAAAAGCTAAATTAGACGAAAAGGGAAATAAAGTTACAGAGCTTGTAAAAAGCAAAAATGGTAGAGAATATCTAAAAGTAGTAAGAGAAGAAACTACTGAAAAGAGAAAGAAAGACATGCCATCAAAGCTAAATGCAAGAAGAAAAATAATGAGAAATGTAAATAAAGTAAAAGATGCAGATGGAAAAAATGTTGATATACCTACAAAATTATTCGACGAACTAGCACCAAAATACAAAGACGTAAAAGGTGGATATACAAGAATAATAAAGAAAGGTCAACGTAGAGGAGACGCTGCAGAAACAGTTATATTAGAATTAATATAGTTTAATATAAAATAAAGAACACGTAATTGCAAAAATTAACGTGTTTTTTATTTGGTTTTCTAGGGATGAGGTTTTAAGTACTGCTTACCTTTAGAATTACAGTTAAAGCTAATAACACTTTACAGAAAGATTCATATAATATAGTACATATAATTTATATATTGAAATTTGTTAGGGGGAAATATTTTATGTTGGATTTTGCATTAACCTCTATATTGTGGATATTAGCGCTATACGGACTTATTGAAATTATCAAAACTATAATACATATACATAAATATCCTAAAATATCGTTTAATGGGACATCGTTTGTTATAACTGTGCACAATCAAGAAAATAACCTAGAATACTTTTTAAAACTACTTATATATAAAATACTATATTATAATTTAGATATACCTGAAATAATAATAGTAGACTTGGATTCAACTGATAACACTCTAAATATTTTGAGAAAATTTGCTAAAGATTTTTATTTCATAAATGTCTTGACTTTTGATGAATACAAAAATATACTGACAGCACATAAAGAGATTCTATAAATATACAAAAATATATAGAAACTTCTTAAATGTATGTTATAATTTAATTAGTAAATAAGAATAGAAGGAGATAATCAAATGAAAAAAATAAAAAGAAAAACCATAAACACTGAAAGCTCTGAGGATGTAACACACACTAACATTTTAAAGAAAGAAAAAGGAATTACACTAATTGCGCTTGTCGTAACAATCGTTGTACTTCTAATCCTTGCAGGAGTAAGCATTAACTTAGTAATAGGAAACAATGGAATAATAACAAAATCAAAAGAGGGAAGAGACAAAACAGAGCAGGCAGTAGAAAATGATATGCTAGGACTAAATAGTTTATATGATGAAATGGATTCGTATATAAATGGCTCAGGTGAAGCTGGAGATATGACACTAGTAGAAGCATTTAATGAAGGAATATTACAAGTAGGAGACTATGTAAATTACCAAAATCCAACAAGCGGGCAATATGAAAGTAAGAGAACAGAAACTGGATACACCTCAAGCCAAACATATACAACAAGTAACAATGGAACAACAGTAAATTGGAGAGTACTAGGACTAAGCGAAGACGGTAACCACTTATTATTAACATCAGGAAGCCCTCTAAAGCGAGAACAAGGAGAAACTGCAGATGAGGACTACCGTCCATATTATTGCTTATTTGGTGCAACAGCAATGGTAAATTTTAAAGATGAATTAGATAATATATGTGGAATATATAAAAACAATTATGCAGATTCTGTAAAGAGCTTAACTATAGATGATATAAACAGACTATGTGGAGTAACAGTTCATATTGGAACTAGTGCTGATGGCTCAGATAGCAAAGTATATAAAACTAGTGACGAAACACAAACCAATATAGACAAAAGGGGCAATATAGGAAGAACAAAATCATATACAGACCAATATGCAAGCCCACAAGATTATTTAAATGGAACAACAAGTAGCTTTGACAAGACAAGTAATGCATACTATTATGAAGGGTCAGACGCAATTTCAACTTCCTCAGCATTATATGATGTATTATTTGCAAACACAAATAGTAAGAGGTATTGGCTTGCTTCAAGTGCTGTCGGTGTTTCTTCAGACTGTTGTTACTTTGGCATTGGACTTGTCGAAGACGGTGAGGCTGACGCGGATGGACACTGTAACCAATTTTTTTCGAATTATGTTGGATACGAAAACTCTGAGGGCGTTCGTCCCGTAGTTACTCTAAAATCTGATGTCAAATATGGCCAAATAACAGAAATAACACCACCAGTAGAAGAGGAGTGGAAAGCACCGAATGATGGTCCACGATAGGTGACTTGACCTTAGACTTTTCAAGATTATTGTGTAAAAAAGTGTCGAGGATTAAAGAGCAAATGCAATCGTATGTTGAAATATGAAGAATTAACTCGTATTTTAGCATGCGATTTTCCTTGAAAATAGACTCTTTAGCATTTATAATAAATAAAGATTTAATATAAAAAATTAATGTAATAATTTATTTTAAAATTTTGAGTTGCACACTTAAATCTACATCAGAAGATAATAGCTATAGCTATCTTGAGGGGACGGATATAGCAAGATATATTCGTGATGATTTTTTTTTATGTCGAAAATAGTCAACCAAAAATAAAGATAAATATGTAAAATCTCTTGAAAGAGGTAAAAGAGCGGTATATAATCAAACAAACGAAACTAGAGAATATTTAAAGAAAAAATGTAATTGAAAAGAACAAATTTTTGTGATAGTATATTATAAATCAAATGAGAAATATAAAATAACTAATATACTAATGAAATAATAAAGAAAATAAAGTAAAGAATAGAGGAAACAAATTGCAATTAGAAGGTCAAGTAATTGATATTATATATAAAAATGAAATAAATAGTTATACAGTTGCTACTTTTGAAACAAGTGAAATGGAAGAAACCACCATAGTAGGATATTTACCATTTGTAAATGAAGGTGATAACTTAAAAGTGACAGGAAATGTAGTTAAACATCCAGATTACGGAGAACAATTCAAGGTTGCGACTTTTGAAAAAACAATGCCAACTACCCCTGAAGCATTAGAAAAATATTTAGCGAATGGAAATTTTAAAGGTGTGGGACCAGCAACTGCTAAAAAGATAGTAAAAACGTTTGGAAAAGATACAATTAATGTAATTAAATTAGAACCTAATAAATTAACTAGAATAAAAGGAATTAACAAAGAAAAAGCTTTAGAAATTGCTGAACAATTTCTAGCAAACTGGGAAATCTGGCAAATTGTTGGATTCTTAGATAAATTTGGAATAGGACCTCAAAGTGCAGAAAATGTGTATAAAAAGCTTGGAGAAGGAGCTTTAGAGAAAATAAGTGAAAATCCATATATATTAATAGATGTTGCTAGCAAGGTAAACTTTGAAAAAGTGGACAAAATTGCGCTCGAATTAGGAGTTGAGCAAGACAATTATAAAAGAATTAGAAGTGGTATAAAAT